>DAOUBA010000148.1:0-7651 GCA_034432855.1 Anaerolineae bacterium
CAGCCACTGCTCTTCATAGCGCATTCTGATGCTGACCTGTTGGACATCGGGCCAGGAAATCAGAGTGCTCAATCCCGTGAGAAACACCTGGCGTAGCAAAGTACGGCTACTTTGAAGGGCCGGCAATCCCGGCTCGAGATCACATCTCAAGGTCACGCCGTGCTGCCTGGCAAGGTGCCCGACCACCTCCAGGACGCCTTGCACGACCTCGGCAGGATTCACAGCCTCATGTCTGGCGAGGATACGCTCGGCCTCGACGTCCAACAGATTGTCTACCCTGGCAGATACGGGGGTCTGTTGCGCGAGTTTCTCCTGCAAGATAGAGGCCAGCATCATGATCGCCTTTTGCTGTTCACGAAAGAATTGACTGCGGCTGTAGCCCAGTTCACGCATGATTTCCAACAGAGGCCGTTCTTCGACGTAGCGATAGACGAGGAGCGAATAGAATCGAACGCGGGGGGCATCGGCCACAGTCTGACCAGGGGGACTCAGTGCCTCAATGCTCTCCAGCAAAAGGCGGCTCAACCGATGCGCGCGGCTTGGCCCTCTCTGACCCACTTCAGGCCAAAATCGCAAGGCCAATGGATGGTGCTCGAGATAAGGGTAATCGTACAGATGGTGCAGGGCGTCACGGACTTGTCGGAGAAACTCTTGGTCGAACATCGCTACGGCGTTTTATACTCGACACGGGACTATCTTGGGACTGGAATGAGACTATCAGGCGAAATGCGGCCCAATTTCTGCTATAATGATCCCAGGCGAGTGAGCAGTCACAGGTGTTGTGCTTATTGTGCCACAAGCCGTTTAGAAATGCAAATATCGCCTGGCGACCGCCTACGCGGTCGCCGGAGGTCTGGACTCCGAATTCCAGGCCCACGCAGGTGGACACGCGGCTGCAAGCCCACCGGCAGCGAGGTCAATCGCGGGCCGGGGAAGGGGACTTACCCTAAAAACCTTTGGCAAGGTGCTCTAGGGAAAGGAGGTGGTTGGGTCGGAGAAGTGGGGCGTGCGAATTTTACCAGGCAGGGAAACGAGATAAAATACCCATGCTTTAAGGAGGAATAGACATGACGACTGATAGAAAGAGGATGAGCCGGCGCGATTTTCTGCGTGCCAGCGCCCTGACCGCTGCCGGAGCAGCTCTGGCCGGGTGTGCAACTCCCACCCCGCAAGTGGTGAAGGAAACGGTCCAGGTACCGGTCGAAAAGACGGTACAGGTGCCGGTCGAGGTCACCGTGGCACCCCCGGTGCAGGAGCCCGTCGAACTGCGTATTGCCTGGTGGGGTGGTGATGCCCGGGCCACGAAAACCATCGCCGTGATCCAGATGTTCCAGGACATGTATCCTCACATTACGGTGCTCTACGAGTTCACCGGCTGGGACGATTACTGGACGAGGGTGTCCACACAGGCCGCCGGCGGAAACCTGCCCGACGTTATGCAGCACGACTATGAGAGGATTACCCAGTGGGTCAGGGATAGCCTGATCGTGCCTCTGGATGCTTACGCCGATGCCGGCACTCTCGACTTTTCCAACGTGCCCGATGCGAACTTGAGTGGCGGCCGGATTGACGGTGCACTGTATGGCGTCACCCTGGGCATCAACTCACTGGACATGGACGTTGCCGTTGACCTGCTGGAGGAGGCCGGCCTGGAGTTACCCGCGCCCGATTGGTCGTGGGCCGATTTTGAGCAGCTGTGCTACGCGATCCACGACGCGCTCGGCATCTGGGGCTACGCCGGCAACTCGCTCTTCCACGATCACATGTGGAAGCAGATTCACATGTCCAAGGGACTCTGGGTCTTTTCCGAGGACGGCAAGTCGTTGGGGTACGACGATGATCAGATCTCGATTGACCACCTGAACATGATCCTGCGTCTGTACGACGCCGGTGCGGTCCAGACCCTCGAGGAAGCCGTGGCCCGACAGGGAGAGTCCGTAGAGCAGAGCCCCATGGTCGTCAAGGAAACCGTCATGGGGTTCAGTTGGAGCAACTTTATTGTGACCACGTGGAATGCGGCAGGGGCAGATCGCCGCTTCAAACTGGTGCCTATCCCCAGATCGGGTGACAAGCCGGCAGTCTATGTCAAGCCCTCGATGTTCTTCTCCATCACGAAGGATGCCCAGCATCCCACCGAAGGGGCAATGTTCATTGACTTTTTCATCAACTCCATCCCGGCGAACGCGATTCTCATGGCCGATCGCGGTGTGCCCGTCGCCTCACACGTCAAGGAGGGCATGAGGGGGTTCCTGTCGCCTGCCCAGGCCGAGATGTTCGACTATATGGCATTGGTCGAGACCGACTGCTCCCCCACGCCGCGACCCGATCCGGCCAAGTGGGCCGACGTGCGCAACAACGTCTTCTATCCCGAGTTCCACGACCCGGTACTTTACGGCCTGATCACACCCGAAGAAGGCGCAGCGACCTTCCGTCGGATGGCCAACGAGATCCTGGCTTCGGGCTAAGGTGCTTTCGCTCGAGTTCAACGGTTAAGGGCGTGGCCGCTTGCGCCACGCCCTTACACCAACACCATTTTGCTGATCATCCATAGGGAGTGAATCGCGTGGGCAACCTGGTACAAGCACCATCTGTTCCATCGGCTTTCAGGCGGCGAAAGATGGGCAGGATTCAGAGGCAGAATAACCTGGTTGGATACCTGTTCCTTTCGCCCTGGCTGATCGGCTTTTTCGTCTTCACGCTCCTGCCCATTGTGGCCTCGTTTGTGCTGGCCTTCACCGACTATGATCTCTTTACGTCGCCGCAATGGATCGGGCTGGATAACTTTAAGCGGATGTTCTTCGAGGATGCCAGATACTGGCGCTCGGTCAGGGCCACGTTCTATTACGTCTTCACGGCGGTTCCCCTGAGGCTGGTGGTGGCGCTGGCAGTGGCGATGTTGCTCAATCAAGGACGCAGGTTCGTCAGCGTCTATCGGGCCGCCTATTATGCGCCCTCCATCCTTGGCGGAAGTGTGGCCGTCGCCGTGATGTGGCGGCAGGTCTGGGGCGGCCGCAATCTGGGCTTGATCAATTTCATCTTGCAGGCCCTGGGCCTCCCCTACGTCAACTGGCTGGCAAATCCCAAGACGGCCATCTGGACCTTGATTACCCTGGCGGCGTGGCAATTCGGCTCGCCGATGTTGATTTTCCTGGCAGGGCTCAAGCAGATCCCAAGCGAACTCTACGAAGCCGCAGCCATAGATGGAGCAGGGGGTTGGGGTAAGTTTACCCGCATCACATTGCCCATGCTCTCTCCCGTGATATTCTTCAACCTGGTGATGCAGATGATCTCCGGCTTTCTCGTTTTCACCCAGGCATACCTCGTGACCGGAGGCCGTCCCCTGGACACCACCCTGTTCTACGCCCTCTATCTCTACCTGCGCGCCTTCGAGGTTCACGAGATGGGATATGGATCGGCGATGGCGTGGGTATTGCTGGGCATCATCGCCATCTTCACGGCCCTGATCTTCAGGTCATCGTCCGCCTGGGTCTACTATGAATCCGGAGGAGGCGTCGGAGAATGAGCATCATCGAGAAGAGACCGTCGGCCAGCCGTCAGATGAGCAAGAATACCAAAGACCGCATCAAGGCGGTCATCTACCACGTGTTCGTGGCGTCGTCTTGCTTCGTCATGCTGTACCCCATTTTCTGGATGATTGCCAGTTCGCTCAAGGAAACGTCAGAGATATGGACTCGCGCGTCCTCGTTGATCCCCAGCAGAGTGACGTTGCAACACTACATCGAGGGCTGGGCCGGCTTTGGCAACATCACGTTCGCCACGTTCTACAAAAACTCGTTCATCTATGCCGGCGTGGCGACGATCGCCTCCGTCGCCTCGTCTGCCGTCGTCGCCTACGCCTTTGCCAAGATTCGGTTCGTGGGACGGGGATTCTGGTTCTCCCTCATGCTGCTGACCCTGATGCTGCCCGGCCAGGTCCTGATGATCCCCCAGTACATCGTGTTCAGCAAGTTGGGGTGGATCAATTCTTACCGGCCGTTGCTCGTCCCGCGCTTTTTCGGCAATGCCTTTTTCATCTTCCTGATCGTCCAGTTCATGCGCGGCATTCCGAACGAACTGGACGAGGCGGCAGAGATTGACGGGTGCAGCAAGTTCGGCATCTTTTTCAAGATCATCCTGCCCCTCATCCAACCGGCCCTGGTCACCGCAGCGATCTTTTCGTTCTACTGGACCTGGGAGGATTTTATGGGGCCCTTGATCTATCTGCAGAATCCGCATCTCTATACCGTCTCTCTGGCTATCCGATCGTATTCCGATCCCAGTGCCGGTACGGACTGGGGCTCGATCTTTGCCATGTCCACCCTCTCGCTGGTACCGGTGTTCGTCATCTTCGTGGCCTTCCAGAGGTATCTGGTGCAGGGGATCAGCACGACCGGGATCAGGGGTTGATTGGCCACCGCGACGATACGGTAGAGTTGCCCGGCGACCAGTCTCATTCAGGCTGGTCGCTTTCTCTTGACAAAAGGGCCCCGATGAAGTATACCGGTATCCGACTTGCAACCTTTGTGCCCTTCGTGTCCTTGATGGTAAAAGAATGAAACTCTCTGGCCGTGCGAAGCATATAACCCGAGACAGTGAGGTCATGAATGTCCACCCTGCCCACCATCCGCTTTGCAGCCATCGGTTTGAACCATCCTCATATCTATGGTCAGGTTGACCTGTTGTTGTGTGCCGGGGCAGAACTGGTTTCGTTCTATGCCCCCGAGCCTGATCTGATCGCCCAATTCGCCCAAACCTATCCCCAGGCCCGCCTGGCCTCCAGCGCCCAGGAAATTCTGGAGGACGAGTCCATCCACCTTGTTGTCAGCGCCGGGATTCCCTGTGAGCGTGCGCCGCTGGGTATCGCCGTGATGCGCCACGGCAAGGATTATATGAGCGACAAGCCGGGCTTTACCACGCTCGAACAACTGGCCGAGGTGCGTCGTGTACAGACAGAGACCGGCCGCATCTACTCGGTCTGCTTCAGCGAACGCTTTTGGAGCCGCGCCACGGTCAGGGCTGGTGAGTTGGTACAGGCGGGAGCCATCGGTCGGGTGGTGCAGACGGTCGGCCTGGGGCCGCACCGGATTGGGTTGCTCAACCGCCCCGAGTGGTTTTTCCGTCGCGAGCAGTACGGGGGTATAATTACCGATATCGGCTCTCATCAGGTCGAGCAATTCCTTTTCTTCACCAGCTCGACGGAGGCCG
This sequence comes from Anaerolineae bacterium, assembly GCA_034432855.1. Classification (GTDB taxonomy): domain Bacteria; phylum Chloroflexota; class Anaerolineae; order B4-G1; family B4-G1; genus DAOUBA01. The sequence continues at coordinate 5,206 of DAOUBA010000148.1, forward strand.
AGGTGCTGGCCGCGCAGGTAGCCAATTACAGACATCCCCAATACCCGGAACTGGAGGACTTTGGCGAAGCACTGCTACGCGGCAACGGCGGCAGCGGCTACATCCGCGTGGATTGGTTTACCCCTGACGGGTTGCCCACCTGGGGAGATGGACGCCTCTTCATCCTGGGAACGGAAGGCTATATCGAGTTACGAAAGTACTGCGACATCGCCGGACGGCCTGGCAGCGACCACCTGTTTCTGGTGAATCACAAGGGCGTTCACTACGTGGACTGCCGGGACGTAGATCTGCCTTATGGCCGGCAGTTGCTCGCCGATATCGTCAACCGCACCGAAACGGCCATGCCGCAGGCCCACTGTTTTCTGGCGTCGGAACTGGCGTTGCGGGCCGAAGCGCAGGCGCAGAGGCTGGGGTATCTGAAAGATGGGTGAGAAGCTGAGAGTCGGCGTCGCCGGTACGGGGGTGGGCAAGAATCACGTCCGTGCATTCCAGAACCTGCCGGACCTCTACGAGGTCGTGGCCCTCTGTGGAACCCGAGAGGCCAAGACGCGCGACATTGCGGCGCAACTCGGCATCCCGCGTTTCTCCACAGACCTGGACGAGTTGTGCCGGATGGACGACCTGGACGTGATTGATCTGTGCACCCCTTCGCACCAGCACGTCGAGCAGGTGCAACAGGTGCTGGCTGCCGGCAAGCATGTGATCTGCGAAAAGCCCGTGGCTGGTTCCCTTAAGGAAGTAGACGGGTTGATCGAGGCCGAGGCTGCGTCTGGCAGGCGCGTTATGCCGATCTTTCAATACCGGTTTGGCCACGGCGTGCAGAAACTCAAGTTCCTGGTCGAGGAAGGTGTGGCCGGGCGGGCCTACCTGAGCACGGTGGAGACCGCCTGGCGGCGGCGGGCCGGATATTACGCCACCTGGCATGGCCGCTGGGAAACAGAGTTGGGCGGCGCTCTGGCCACCCTGGCCGTCCACGCCCACGACGTGCTCACATATATCGTCGGCCCGGTCCGGCGCGTCCTGGCCCATACGGCGACGCTGGTCAATCCCATCGAGACGGAGGATTGCGTCGTCGCCGCGCTGGAAATGGCCGATGGCTCGCTCGCTTCCCTCGCCGTGACGACCGGCTCTGCCGCGCAGATCACCCGCCACCGTTTTTGCTTCAGCCATTTGACTGCCGAGAGCAACACGGAGCCTTATCGGAACACCGCCGATCCCTGGACATTCGTCGCCGATTCGCCGGAGTGGGAAAGCAGAATCGAGGAAACGTTGGCCCGCTTCGTCCCCTTACCCGAAGGTTTCGAAGGGCAGTTCTATGGCTTCTACCGGGCCCTCCACGAGGGCACTGAACTGCCGGTCACCCTGGCCGACGCCCGGGCTTCTCTGGAGTTGATTACGGCCATTTATCATGCGGCCCAGAGCGGTTGTGTTGTTGAACTCCCCATCGGCCCGGACCATCCCAAGTATGCCGATTGGCGGCCGCGATAAGTCGTACGGAGGAAATGATGAAGAAGGTTGCCTTGATTACCGGCGCAGGTCGCGGCATCGGGTTGGGCATCGCCAGCGCACTGGCCGCCCAAGGCTGCGACATCGTCATCGCCGACATTCACCCGGAGGAGGTCGTCGCCAGAGCCTTGAGCGCGTTGCGCGATTTGGGCGCCGAGGTGCTCTACTGTATCGCCGACGTCGCCGACCGTGAGGCGCGCGGCCGCATGCTGGCTCAAATCCGCGAGCGGTTCGGACGGCTGAACGTGCTGGTGAACAACGCCGGCGTCGCCCCCAAGGTGCGCGCCGACATCCTCGAAGCGACTGAGGAGAGTTTCGACTGGGTGATGTCCATCAACCTCAAGGGGCCATATTTCCTTACCCAGGCCGTGGCCAACTGGATGATCGCGCAACAGAAGGAGAACCCGGACTTTGAGGGCTGTATCATCAACATTTCCTCGATCTCTGCCACCGTCGCCTCGCCCAACCGCGGCGAGTACTGCATCTCCAAAGCCGGCCTGAGTATGGCGACGAAACTGTGGGCCGCGCGGTTGGGTGAGTTCGGCATCCCCGTATACGAGATCCGTCCCGGCATCATCAAGACGCCGATGACCGAGACGGTGATGGAAAAGTATGACCGGCTCATCGCCGAAGGGCTGACCATCCAGCCGCGCTGGGGATTCCCTGAGGATGTCGGCAAGGCCGTAGCGATGCTCGTGCGCGGCGACCTGTCCTACTCCACCGGGCAGGTGATTATGGTGGATGGCGGGATGACGGTTCAACGATTGTAAATTGTGGAATTACAATCCGTCTTGAGAGAGACTTTATGCCAACGAGCGACATCATTTGGGTTCACACACTCGTGATCGGCAGCGGCGCGGCGGGATTGAACGCGGCGGTGCAACTGCGCGCCAACGGGATCGAGGATGTGCTCATCCTGACCGAAGGGCTGGATAAAGGC
>DAOUBA010000149.1:0-5090 GCA_034432855.1 Anaerolineae bacterium
GACCTGGAGCGCAGCATCGGGGGTAGCCAGGGTCGGCGCAACGACAGCCGCGAAGGCCAGGACTACGGCTGCCATCACGATCGCTTTGGTTTGGAGTCTTCTTGCGTTCATGGCGTTCACCTCCCGATCATTTCGAGACTCGTTTGTCTACCGCTAATAGCTGTACTCATCGACGAGCTGCCCGTCACTGTCCTTGAGGTAAGCAGTATCTCCGTCGTTGTTCCAAATGGCCTGCTGGTAGCCCCAAAGGAAAGCCGAGCCGCGCCAGGTGTTCTGCAAAGGCACGTTCGACCAGGTTCTGGAGCGCGCCGCGAATACGCACCGGCTGCCAGGCAAAGCCGGCTTCGGAGAGCCAGGCACGCACGTCGCTTAATGCGTAGCCGGTGCAACACTCCACACGCTCGACGGACTGGACTCACAGGCGCTCGAAGCAGGCCCGGGCCAGGCGTGCAGCTTCCGCCAGGTATTCCTTGTCGGCAAAGGCCGTGCCCTGAAAGAAGCGTGGGGCAATCACCTCGTGGGCAAACTCCCCGGTGGAAGTGCGGTACACACCAACCACGACGCCGCCAATGAGAGAACCCCAACCTGCATCGTCAATCTGCACGGTCATTTTCCATCCTCCCACGTCACGCGCTCGGTGGCCTCCTGCAAATCCGCCTCCGAGGGCGCAATGTAGATGCGCGTCGTCTCCAGGCTTTCGTGGCCCAGGAGCGACGCCACCTTCTCCAATCCCACGTCTGCGTCTACCAGGTTCTTGGCAAAAGTATGACGCAGGGTGTGAGGACTGATGTTCTCCAGACCCGCCTTACGCGCCAGGGCTGCAACGCGGAATCCGATAGCGCGCTCGGTTAGCAGCCCGCCCTTTTGGGAAAGGAACAGGCTTGGGGTGGTGTCGTCGAGATGCCGGCGGACATCGAGCCATTCCTGAAGTGCGACGCGGGCGTCCCTGTTGAGCGGGATGGTGCGGGCTTTTCTCCCCTTGCCTTCCCGCACGCGCACCGTCCCGCTGCGCTCGCGGATGCTCACATCGTCAAGTTCCAGGGCGGCGGCCTCCGAGAGGCGAAGACCGGTATTGAGAAGCAGTACGATCAGCGCCTGGTCGCGGCGCGGCCAGATCGCGCCGGGGTGGGCCGGGTCGCCCCTGGCCCGCAGGTCGCCGAGCTGCACTTCTTCTCTGACGACGCGCAGGAGCATGTACTGTTCCTGGCGTGTGAGCCAGCGCGGTGGAGTCGGCGTTGTGCGCATACCCCGGATGCCATTGGTGGGGTTTTGTTCGATCAACCCCTGGTTTCTAGCCCAGCGGGCATAGGTCCTGATGGCTGCCAGATGGGTGTTCACCGTCGCCGGGGCGAGGCGCCGCACGGCAATGAGATACTGCCGGTACTCACGCACATCCAGCGGCGTGATGCGTTCGGGGCTCAGGTCTTCGCCGGTGGACTGCGCAAACCAGGCGGCAAAATCGCACAGCGCCAGCGCGTAGGCGCGGATGGTCGAAGATGAGCGATCATTGGCTTCGAGCCAGGCAAGAAAATCGGTTGTTGTGTCCAACGTTTCGACTCCTCGAGCCGTCATTATCAGACATATTTTTTGTGGGATACGTCCCGCCGGCGGGGGCATTCGCGGTCATTTCCGGCGGTAAAATATCCGACAATTGCTATTGTCAGATATTATTATACACCCAAAAACAGGCGCGGTCAAGTGTTGACGAACGCCATACATTGGGATATAATCAGATTAACACCGACCGAAGGAGAATATATACCAGATGCAAGAAGTGCTTCACGACCGTATTGAGATCAATCCGAATGTGATGTTCGGCAAGCCGGTAATCAGGGGCACACGCATCACCGTGGAACACATCCTGCGCAAACTGGCCGGAGGAATGAGCATAGACGAAATCCTGGCCGACCATCCCCACCTGACGCCTGACGATGTATATGCGGCTGCCGCCTTCGCCGCTGACTACCTGGCCCAGGAGGAAATTGCCTTCGCCAGCGAGAAACGGCTGCTGGTGGGGCAGGGAGAAAGCGTGTTCTGAGACCTGCTGGAAAGACTTAAAGCGGGGCAGGGGATTATCCCTTGCCCCGCTCCACTATGTCCTCCGCAGGACGAAATCCAGCCTGACACCACTTTGTTACATCAGCGGGAGGGCGAGCAGTCACGGCAGACAGTGATCCGTGAGCCATACGCCATCCTTGACCCCCTCTTGATTCAGCGCCACGAGTATCAGGAGCAGTGCCCCTACCGCCGACCCGGCGCTCATCCCTTCGGTCTGAAGCCGCTGACGGGTATCCAGGGGCAGGCGATCCACTATTTGTTGAGTGCAACGTGCCACCTCCCGCCCGGCGCCGTCTACCAGCGCCCACTGCTCCTGCTCCCTGGCAACCAGCCAAACCAGCCTGCGCTGGTTGTACAATTCCGCCACTGCCAGGCGAATCACGGTGGAGCGATCCTGGATGTCCAGATGGCCGGCCAGCCAGTCCAGGCGGGCAAGCGTCTCTTCGGAGAGTCGCATTTGGATACGTTTCATGGTCATCGTTTCACCTCCCGCGCATGATTATACCACAATATACACCTTTTGTCAACCTCTAGGGTGTATAAAGAAGGAGGCCCGGAATTACTCCCGGGCCTTCTTGGCGGCCCACTGCAAGGCTGCCTGCACGAGCAGCCTCTGGGCCACCTCTTTGTCCCCTCTCCCCTCGGCAGCGGCGAGGACTTTCTGCTGATCCCTGGGCGAGAGCTCGCCCAGAATCTCCGGCAGGTCCGCCGCATCTACCCAGATGGACCGTGCCCCTGGGAAGATGGCACCGATAGGGATGGGGACTCCTTCGCGTCGTTTTGCCATCCCTTCCTCCTTATCGGGAAAGAGAGGCAAAGCGACGGCGCCGCCCTTCCCCGACAGAGCTTGCTGCCGGTCCAGGGGCGGCAGCGAACCCCTCTCCCACCGCAACCATCCACTTCAAGTGTGGCCCGGCGAGATACCGCAAAGCGCCAGCCATGTGACGCCCTCCGGTATCCCGCCGGGCCTCCTCGACGACCACCACCGCCAACGAGAGGTGTCCGACCAACGAGGGCGGGAGAGAGGGTACGCTCAGATTGTCAAGTGCCCCCCGAGGGGGGCGTAGTGCTCAGCGGTCGGCGCGACATCAGCGCATACAGTAGCGCACCAGGCGCTCCTGGATTTGCGGATCAGGCCCACGCCGACAGAAGTACCCGAAGGCGAATCCCCCGACGGCGCTCACGGCTATCGCCGCGCCTACTGCGATCCAGACTGTGACCATCATCCACCTCCCTGGCAGTTGATGCCCCGGTCGCCCGGAGCCCGCCGCCCCTTCGGCGGCGGGGCGCAGGCTGGCTTGCACCAGCCCACGATCCGCAGCCGAAGGGGAGAGGCGGCGCGCACAGCCAGAGCGCAAACGCCCCCCTCGAAGGGTTGCCGGGCCGCTCCTTCCACTTACTGCGGAGGAGTCCCGGCCGTGTGCTCCTTCTTGGAAGGAGCTCGAGCAGGACCGCCGACGAATCCAGTCCTGCCAACGAGATCACCATCACGCCGCGCCACGGCAAAAGCCAGGTCAGGTGTGACGGCGACCAACTTCCACAAGCGCCCGCTCAAGTCGAGGAACTGGCAAGTCGAAGTGCAGGCGCCGAAAATAAACGCGCCGGACGGTGCGAGCCCACTTGCTCAAGGGGAAACCATCCGGCCAACGTAAAAGTCACCGATATTCGCTTGCACTGTTATCTTACCAGAATTTCGCTGCGATGTCAAGATCATCTATTTGACACTGCTCCCTGCTGTCCCAGATAAGCCAGTTGCCGCAGAGGATCAACAATGCCACACCTGCTCCGACCAGGGCCAGACCCCACGGGAGGGCAGGGTCCGGGCGCATTCGCCCAAGGTACGGCCACGCCAGATGCGTTCCCAACGCCAGCAAGCCTATGCCGGCGCCCAGGCCCCCCAGGGCGACAAACCGCCACATCATCGCTTCCTCCTGGCCCGCGGTAGGGGCGCTTCGCGGTGCGCGACCAGATACCACATCACGTCCCGAGGTAGCCTGGCCTGCGCACCGAGGTCCTGAGCAAAGTAATCCCACAGCGCCTGAGCCTCGACACGCGCAAAGGGCGATAGCGCCGTATCCAGGGAAACAACCGGATCGCTCCTGTGTACCAGCCTGGCTTCGCGCAGCCGGGCCGGATTGGTCGTGAACAGGTAGTGCCATCTGCCTCCACCGATGGTATAGCAAGGAGCAGGATCGGCAGAGACACGCTCCATTTCCAACCGTGTAGCAACACCGTCAGCGCCGGCGTCCACCAGCAGTTGGGCAACCACATCGCGCCAGGCATTCGAGTCGCCGGCCAGGCGGGCGCGCAATTGCGCCACGTGCTCTGTCAGTTCGCGCTGCCGCGCCTGCTCCATCTCCTGTGACTTCTGACGGCGGTAGGTCGCCTCCAGACGGCGGATCGCTTGTGTGACCGCCCCGTTTGAGAGCGTCACTGCCGCACCGTAAGCGATGACGGCGACGAGCAAAACAAAGAACGCAGTCCATTCGATGGGTGTCATTTCGTAGCCTCCTCACGGGTTCTTCAACGCACGCTCCAGCGAGCGGATCGCCTCCGCGCGCCGGTCGAGCGCAACGATGATCGCCGTTATGAGCAGGAACCCCGCCACGCCCAGCGGGAATACGACCGAGACAGGGCGTTTCGCCAGGCCGAAGGCAAAAGCTGCGCCAGGGGCCAGCCCTATGGGCAACGCCTTCCCGCCGCCGGAGAGGATCGCCAACGAGCCGTCTTCACCGACGCGCACCTCCAGGGCGCTGCGCGTCGTCTCCCGCCACGCCTGGCCGGGACGGGGGCGATCCAGCAAGTCAAACGCATAGACGCCCGGCCCCGGCAGGGTGACCGTGACCACCCCGCTGCCGTCGGCGGCCAGGGTCTCCGCCCCCAGGCTGTGGGCCACGCGAACACGCAGGCCCGGCAACCCTGTCTCGCCGGTCGAAAATCGAGCATCCGCGTCGTTGTCCTCGAACACCATCAGTCTCAGCACTATCTGGTGTGGGATGGCCGCCGTGGCCACAGGCGCGGGGGTGGGGGTG
>DAOUBA010000150.1:0-11389 GCA_034432855.1 Anaerolineae bacterium
CCCCCCCCTCTACTGGGTGGACTCACTGGCCTGCGAGGGTTGCGCCGCCTGCTTTTACCGATGCCCCATCGAAGCGATTCGGATGGAGGAGCAGCAGGCCGGGCAGTGGTTCCGTTCCGCGACCCGCTTCGGGCCGCTCTTCCACGCCCACCTCTTCGCCGGACAGGAGAACTCGGGCAAGTTGGTCACGCTGGTCAAGCAGCAGGCGCGGCTGCTGGGCCAAAACAGCGGTGCAGCGCTGCTTCTGATAGACGGCCCGCCGGGCATCGGCTGCCCGGTCATCTCGGCCAGCGCCGGGGCCGACCTGGCGCTGCACGTCGTCGAGCCGACCGTCTCCGGCGTGCACGACCTGGAGCGCATATTGGCGACGACCGATCACTTTGGCGTGCCATCGCTGGTGGCGATCAACAAGGCCGACCTGAATCCCAAGCGGGCAGGGGAGATCGCCGCCTTTTGCGCGGCGCGCGGCATCGTGGTCGCCGGCCGCATCCCTTACGACGACGCCGTGACCGAGGCGATGGTGCAGGGCCGGCCGGTTACGGAACATGCCGACGGCCCGGTGAGCGAGGCGCTGCGGGAGGTGTGGCAGCAGATCAAGCAGCAGCTGCTCGCCGATGGCGCAGGAGAGGGACGCAACGAGCCCAGGCCCTGGCCGGGTTAGGAACTGAGCGTGGACACCCCGGCAGAAGGTGCGTAGACTGTCATCAGGCACGGTCCCGATAGTGTGTCTCCGGCAATGCCCGCAGCCGCTCGGCAGCCTGCTCGGCAGTGAGGTCGCGCTGCGCCTCGGCCAGCATCTCGTAGCCGACCATGAATTTCTTGACGGTGGCGGAGCGCAGGAGCGGCGGGTAAAAGTGGGCGTGGAGTTGCCAATGGGCGCAGGGGTAAGGCCCGTCCTTACCCCTATTGAGGGCATGCACAAGGCCCGCCCAAGGGGCGCCGTGCCAGCCCATTGAGTAGGGGAACGAGGTCTCGAAGAGGTTGTCGTAGCGGGTGAGCAGCCGCTTGAGAATGTGCGCCAGGGCATTGCGCTCAGCATCGTCCAGGTCGGGCAGACGGAGGACGTGGCGGCGCGGTAAGAGCAGCGTCTCGAAAGGCCAGATAGCCCAATAGGGTACGACGACCAGCCAGTGCTCGTTCTCGACGACAATGCGCTCTTGCCGCTCGGCCTCCAGCGCGGCGTAGACCACCAGCAACGGCTCGCCGTGCTCTGCCAGATACTCGCGCTGCCGGGCGTCCTCTTTGGCCGGCTCGTTGGGCAGCACGCTCCCCGCCCAAATCTGCCCGTGCGGATGGGGATCGGAGCAGCCCATAATCGCCCCTTTGTTCTCGAACACCTGCACCCACGTGTACCGCTCACCCAGTTCCACCGTCTGTTCGGCCCACACGTCCACCACACGGCGAATCCCTTCTACCGGCATCTCCGGTAGGGTGAGGTCGTGGCGCGGCGAGAAGCAGACGACGCGGCAGGTACCCTGTTCGCCTTCGGCGCGCAACAGAGGATGAAGAGCGATGGCGGCCTGGGGCGTATCGGGCAGGAGCGCGGCAAAGTCGTTGGTAAAGACGTAGGTGCCCTCGTACTGTGGGTTTCGCGCGCCGCTCGCCCGCGTGTTGCCCGGACAGAGATGACAGGCCGGGTCGTACTGCGGGCGGGTCTCCTGCGGCGGCTTTTCCACCTGGCCGCGCCAGGGCCGCCTGGTGCGCTGCGGCGAGACGAGGATCCAATCGCCGGTCAACGGGTTGTAGCGACGATGAGGATGCTCGGATGGCTCGAATTTCATAGAGACGAGTATACCGCAGATTTACCGACTGGCAAAATCGGCAGAATGTGGGAGAATGATCGGTGACCGATGAACGACGACCAACCCGTAGCCGTGTATGTGCATATCCCTTTCTGTCGGGCGCGGTGCGCGTATTGCGATTTCAACACCTACGCCGGACTGGACGACCTGATCCCGCCCTACGTCGCGGCGGTTTGCCGAGAAATCGCCGCAGCAGGCGAACGGTGGGGGCATCTGGCCGTGCCGACGGTCTACTTTGGCGGCGGCACCCCCTCGCTCCTGCCACTCGACCTCCTTGCCAACATTCTTCACACATCACGCATCACGTTTCACGTTCTACGTGACGCCGAAGTGACGCTAGAAGCCAACCCAGGCACCGTCACGTTAGCGTATTTACGCCGTCTGCGCGCACTCGGCTTCAACCGGCTCAGCCTGGGGGTACAATCGGCGCGCGCGGACGAACTGCGGCTGCTGGGGCGCATTCACACGTGGCAGGATGTAGTCGAGGCAGTCGCCTGGGCGCGCGAGGCGGGGTTCACTAACCTCAATCTCGATCTCATCTTCGGTCTGCCGGGGCAGAGCCTTGCCCACTGGCGCGAGACGTTGGAGGCCGCGCTGGCTCTGGCGCCGGAGCACCTCTCGCTCTATAGCCTGACCATCGAGGAAGGAACGCCGCTGGCCGGGCGCATCGCCGCCGGCGACCTGCCCGCGCCCGACGATGACCTGGCAGCGGAGATGTACGAGGAGGCGGAGTCGAGGCTGGCGGAAGACGGCTTTGAGCATTATGAGGTTTCGAACTGGGCAAGGATGAATCAGCGATCGAACACCCAAACTTCCAACTTCCAATGCCATCACAATCTCGTCTACTGGCGCAACGAGCCGTGGTTGGGATTCGGGGCGGGAGCGCATTCGTGGATAGAGGGGAAACGTTGGGCCAACATGCGCCATCCTCGGGATTACATCGCGGCGTTGGAGGCAAGACGCTCGCCGGTAGTCGAGGCGGAGGAGATCGGGCGACGCACCGAGATGGGCGAGACGATGATGCTGGGGCTGCGTCTCGCAGATGGGGTAAGCGACGCTCGCTTTCGCTCGCGCTTCGGCGTAGGGCTGGAAGAGACTTTTGGCAGGGAACTGGCCGAATTGCGCGACCTGGGTCTGCTCGAGTGGGATGGGAACGTGGCCCGCCTGACGGCGCGCGGGCGACTGTTGGGCAATCAAGTGTTCGCACGGTTTGTGTGAGCACAGCCTCTCGCAGGGGGACGCCTCGCAATTCCCGCGATTTCTAACGATTTTCTAGCGAATCGCTTATGTAATTCTTAGTTTTCTGCCTTAAATAGTTCGAGTGTGGCAAGTCGAAAGGCAACGAACGGCCTGTCCCGAATCATCCTACATTTGGTACGCCGAAGGAGGTAGACATGCGAACTTTCACCACATTGGCAATCCTATTATTCGTGATTTGTACGCCCGTGCTGGCCCAAGAGGGGGATCAGCCGATCTCCCCAACGCCCCAACCCCTGACGCTCTTTACCCGCTATCCGGCGCAAGAAATCGCCGTCGGTGAAAACGCCACCTTCGACCTCACCCTGCGTGGCGGCAAGTCACAGACCGTGTGGCTGGAGGTGCAAGACCTGCCCGATGGCTGGACGGCCGTCTTCAGAGGAGGGGGCAGGGTCGTTCGGGCAGCCTATGTCGAAGCCGAGAACAATACGACCGTGGACCTCAGGCTGGAACTGCCCCAAGATGTCCAGGCCGATACTTATCGCTTCACGGTTGTTGCCCGCGGCGAGGATGAGCGGGCGCAATTGCCCATCGAGTTGACGATCAAGGAAAAATTGCCGCCCAGACTGACGTTCGAGGTTGATCTGCCCACGCTGCGGGGCACACCGGACACCAATTTCCGCTTCAACGTCACGCTGAGGAACGAGGGTAACGAAGACCTTTCGGTCAATTTGACGGCCAATGCGCCACCCGAATTCCTGGTGACCCTTAAGACAGGGGGTCAAGAAGTAACCAGTATCCCCATCGGTGCAAACGAATCGAAACAACTGAGCGTCGAAGCCAAGGCCTTCGGCGAGGTGCCGGCGGGCACATATCAGTTCGACGTACAGGCGCAGGGCGGCGATGTGCAGGCTACGACGACGCTGTTTGCCGAAGTGGTCGGCAAAGCGGAGTTGAGCCTGGCCGCTCCGGACGGACGGCTCTCGGCGCAGGTGCGGGCCGGAGAAGAGACGCCGATCTCTCTGCTCTTGATCAACACCGGTAGCGCACCGGTATATAACGTCGAAATGGACGCGACTCCGCCGGTTGGATGGGAGGTAAAATTCGAACCGGAACGGATCGCCGAGGTGGCAGCAGGCGGACAAGTCGAAGTCACGGCACGGCTTCGTCCCGCCAAGCAGGCGGTTGCCGGCGACTATATGGTCTCCTTCCTCGCCCGCCCGGAAGGGGCGGCCAGCGAATCGGCCGAGTTCCGCATCACCGTGCGCACTTCTACTCTGTGGGGTATCGTTGGCGTCGGGCTGATCGCCGTAGCGGTGATCATCGTGGGATTGGCCGTCACGCGCTTTGGCCGTCGGTGAGGAGGTGGTGGATGAGTAAAATCGTCCTGGAAAGTCAAGGTCTGACCAAGCGGTACAACGGGTTCGTCGCGGTGGAGAACCTGGACCTGACCGTACACCAGGGCGAGGTGTTCGGGTTACTCGGCCCCAACGGGGCGGGCAAGACGACGACGATCCTGATGCTCCTCGGCCTTACCGAACCGACAGCAGGGAGCGTGCGAGTATTGGGCTTCGACCCAGTGCGTCAACCGCTGATGGTCAAAGCGCGCGTAGGCTACCTGCCCGAGCAACTCGGCTTCTACGAGTGGCTCACCGCCCGAGAGAATATGACTTATACGGCAAGGCTCAACGGCTTGTCCAGGAGCGAGGCCCAGGCGCGTATCAGCGCAGCGTTGGCCCAGGTAGGACTGGAAGACGTTGCCGACCACCGTGTGGCGACGTTCTCGCGGGGGATGCGCCAGCGGCTGGGCGTGGCCGATGTGTTGATCAAGCAACCTCAACTCATCATCATGGATGAACCGACGCAGGGGCTAGACCCGGAGGGCGCACACGAGTTTCTGGACATCATTCGTCGCCTCAAGAGCGAGGGCATCACCATCCTGCTCTGTTCACACTTGCTCCATCAGGTACAGGCGGTGTGCGATCGGGTGGGCCTCTTTCACCGTGGTCACATGGTGCTGGAGGGCACGGTCAGGGAACTGGCCCAACAGGTCTTGGGCGGAGGATACCGCATCCATCTGGAAGTCGAAGGCCCCGATGGTCTGGAGGAACCCCTGCGCCGGCTCGACGGTGTGCAGAATGTCCGGCGGTATGATAAGCGGTATGAACTGGAGGCCCAGGATGATCTGCGCGCCGAGGCAGCCAAAGCCGTGGTAGAAGCCGGCGGCCGTTTGCTCTCTCTGGCGGTCGAAGCGCCCAGCCTGGACGAGGTCTACACCCGTTATTTCCAACAGGGGGGAGCACGAGATGACACGGACTGAACAACCGAAACGAAGCCGCATACGCGAGGGCTCACCGTGGACGGGCCTATGGGCCGTCGTGACCAAGGAGATGGCCGATCATCTGACCAGCGTACGGATGCTGGTCCTGGAAATCCTGACGCTGTTGACGGCGGTTGGCACGGTGTACGTCGCCGCACAGAACCTGCGCAACTCTGGACAGGAGCGGTTTCTCTTTCTCAGGCTCTTTACCACGTCGCAGGATCCGGTGCCGGCATTCGTCGGCTTCCTCGGCTTTTTGGTGCCCCTCATCGCTATCGCTATGGCCTTCGACGCGGTGAACGGCGAGTTCAATCAACGCACGATTGCACGGGTGCTGGCTCAACCCGTCTACCGGGATGCGCTCTTGTTGGGCAAGTTTCTGGCCGGGCTGTTCACGCTGGCCCTGGTGCTGACGGCCATCTGGCTGCTCATCATCGGGTTGGGCATCCTGGTATTGGGCGTACCGCCCAGCGGCGAGGAAGTCGCGCGAGGGCTGATCTTCCTGATGGCGACCGTCGCCTACGGCGGTATCTGGATGGCGCTGGCCATCGTCTTTTCCATCGTCTTCCGCCAGCCGGCCACGACTGCACTGGCCGCTATCGCCGTGTGGCTCTTCTTCACCATCTTCTGGTCCATCATCGCCGAACTGCTGGCCCAATCCCTGTATCCCATCCGGTCCGGCTCGCTCGAGGAACAGATCGGCCAGATTCAACTCGAGATGACCCTGACGCGCATATCGCCCAACACGCTGTATACCGAGGTCATCCTGGCAATGCTCAACCCGGCGGTACGTTCGCTGGGCCTGATACTCCCCATTCAACTGCACGGCGCAATCTTGGGCGCGCCGCTACCCCTGGGGCAGAGCGCGACGCTCATCTGGCCGCAGATGACCGGGCTGTGCGCCGCGGTGGTGCTGTTGTTTGCAGTAGGGTATGTGCTCTTTCAGCGTCAGGAGATCCGCGCGTAAACATAGCGCGGCCTCCCGCAACCCAATCTGGAAGCCGAGATGGAAAAACAATCGGGGAAACGACTGATTCGCTGGATCGTGCTCGTCGCTTCGGCGACGGTGTTGCTCACCGTCGGCTGTCTGGCTGGGCTGTTCCTGGCCCCGTGGCTGGATGACCTCGTCACGCTGACCGGCAAGATACACTTTGGCGTGCTGCCCGGCCACACCCCGCAGCCACCTGTCGCCGATGCGAGGCCAACCCAGGCAGCGATACCGGCTCCGGGCGTCACGCCGACGCCCCTCCCACCGGTCTTGCTCGAGGACGCCGACGCCGAAGAACAGCTGGTGGCCGCCATCTACGAACGAGTCGCGCCTTCGGTGGTCTATATTCGCGTCGTGCAGCACGTGGCCGGTGTCGAGGTTCCCAGGATCGAGATTCCGGGCTGGCCCGAACCGTACCAGCCGCCGGACCTTTATCGGCAAGGAGAAGGGTCGGGTTTCGTCTGGGATGCCGATGGGCACATTGTGACCAATTATCACGTCGTGCAAGGGGCGGAAAAGGTCGAGGTCACCTTCCTCGATGGCACTACGGTTCTTGCCGAAATCGTGGGCAGTGATGCCGACTCAGACCTGGCGGTGCTCAGGGTGAACCTGCCTGCCGAGCGGCTCCATCCGGTGACATTGGGCGACTCGGATGCCCTCTTTGTAGGGCAACGCACGGTCGCCATCGGCAATCCCTTCGGTCAGGAGTGGACGCTGACGACCGGCGTGGTCAGCGCCTTGGGGCGGACGTTGCCTTCGGGCACCAGCCAGTTCAGCATTCCAGAGATGATCCAGACCGATGCCGCCATCAACCCCGGCAACTCGGGCGGGCCGTTGCTCGACCGCGAGGGTCGGGTGATCGGTGTCAACACCATGATCATCAGCCGGTGGCAGTCCTCGGCCGGCGTGGGCTTTGCCATCCCCATCAACATCGTCAAACAGATAGTACCCGTGCTGATCGCCGAGGGGCGCTATGCCTATGCCTGGCTGGGCATCGTGGGACGCGACCTGGACAGAGACACAGCCCTGGCGATGGATCTGCCGCCCGATCGGCGCGGTGCGCTGGTCGTCGAAGTCACTGCCGACAGCCCTGCAGCACGAGTCGGCCTGCGAGGATGCGACGAAACCGTCACCATAGACGGCGCCGACATCCCGATCGGCGGCGATGTGATCGTCGCGATAGACGACCAGCCCGTGGTGGGCATGGACGATCTGATCGTCTACCTGGTCAAAAAGACCCACCCCGGTCAGAAGGTGACGCTCACCGTGCTTCGAGATGGAGAAGAACGCCAGATCGCGGTGAGGCTGGGCGAGCGACCACGTTGATCCCCAAGATATAACCCCTTCTGCCCTACCCTCGCGCGCCAAGCCGGAGGTTGCACTGGCGCGCCTCCTGGGCCATTGCCCCAACTGCCACACCGAGAGCGCGGCGCTCATTTGCCAGCGCTCGTTTACCATGCTAAACTATATTGGCAATGCCCGCCTTCACCGTCGGCTTGCTCGCGGATACGCACATCCCTCACCGCCTGAAGCGTTTGCCTCAGGCGGTGCTCGACGCACTGGCCGGGTGCGATGTGATCCTACACGCCGGCGACGTGGACGACCCGGCAGCCCTGGAGCCGTTGCGGGCCATTGCGTCGGTCTATGCCGTGCGCGGCAACTTTCACATTATGGACCTCTCCGACGGCGGCGCGACGCTGCCCGAGGTGGTCGCGCTGGAGTTGGCGGGCCGGCGCGTTGTGCTCACCCACGGCCACCGGCCCGGCTTTCTCGGCTTTTGGCTCAAGGGGCTGCACGTCGCGGCGCTGCGACTGGGGCTGACGGACAACGGCGCACTGAACGAGCGCATCGCCCGGCGGCTGGCGCGGCTCTACCCCCAGGCCGACATCATCGTCTTCGGCCATGCACACAAGCCACATGTCGAATGGAGCGGGCAGACATTGCTGGTCAACCCCGGTACGGTGTGCCCTTCGCGTCGAGAGCACCCGACCGTAGCGCGGATGTACATAGGGGAGGGACGACCGGTGGTCGAGGTGATCCCGCTCCATTCTGGAGACTGATATGCCGGACATGGTGCCAACGTTTCACGAGTACTACCGGCGCTTCGAGGAACACTTGCGCCGACGGGGCTACACCGCCTGCACCCGCCTATCCAATGGCGCCTCGATTGCGCATATCGGCTCCGGCGGCCCGTGTCTGGCGATCATCGCGGGCGTCCACGGCGACGAGCGCAGCGGTCCGTTGGCACTCCTGGAGTGGGTCTCGTCACACGACGATCCACTGATCCCGCCCGACCGGCAGGTGTGGCTCTTGCCGCTTTTGAACGACGAGGGCTGGGACGCGAACCGGCGCGAGTGGCACGGTCTCGATCTGAACCGCTCGTTCCTCTCACAGGAGACACCGCCCGAACTCTTGCGGCCCATCATGGACGAATGGCGCGCGCAGTTGCCCGATATGTTCCTGGACCTGCACGAAGATGCGGACAATCCGGGCCACCCCTACGTGTTCCGTTATCCTGGCGATGATCACGACCTGGCGGAGCAGTTGGCGGCGCACCTGGGCGCGGGGCTGGTGGACTGGACGGATTTCGACGAGTGGGAAGGGAGCGATGAAGTCTACCTGCGGCGGCTGGGCTGTACGCGCTGCGTGACCATCGAGACGGCAGGGGATTGGTCGCTGGAAGAGTGCATCCGCTGGAACCTCGAGGCCGTGCGATGGTGCGTGGAGCACCTGCGGTAGGGGGCGCGTCACCACCTCGTCAACCCCGGCATGGCCTGCGCTTGGGCGAGTTGGGATGTTTGGGAGTTGGAGCACAGCAGGAAGATTCACACCTCAAGCGAGGTGGTGGGCGAAAGGCAAACCAATCTACCTATGTGACGGGCCTCATTTCTTGGAACTGTGGAAACGCGCCCAGAAACAGATGAAACGAGAACGAGATTCCAACACAGCAATCGGAGGTACTCAATGCCCGACGAAACCAAACCCATAGACGCTGAACAAGAAGTGGAACAGATCAAGACCGCCAGGACGCTGGGCGTTGAGGTGGACGAGACCGACGTCGCCCAGTGGCTCACGGCGATGGCTGTACTGCTAGGACGCAACACTATTCGGCAGTTGCAATGACACGTCCTCGCACGACACCGGCCCAGCAGAGCATAGATCAGGAAGAGCGCATCGTCGCCGAGTTGGAATTGTTGGGCATCCGCTACCTCTCGCGTCGCACGGCTAGGCGCGCCCGCCGTGTCCGCCCTCCTGCAGTGTTGCTGGCGGATTTGGTGCGCCAGCCCAGCGCGCGTGTGCGGGCCGCCGTGATCGCCGTGCTGCTGGCGCATCCAGAGTACGCCGATGCTGTACCTGCTGCTCTGAGAAGGCTGCAGCCCGCCGAACAGTGGACCTTGCGACTGTTCTATACGGCCGCCGTGCTTTTGCAACAGGAATACGCCGACCGGCTACGTCGCTTCGTGAGCGGACAACCGCTGCCTGATCGGTTCGCGGTGGAACTGGCCCTGCCGACCTCTGCATCGCTCCGCGAACGGCTGGCTGCTTTGGGCCAACGGCATCGCCAGTACACCCAGGCCACCGTTAACTGGGCTGGAACGTATGAAGACGTCGTGTGCCGTCTCCTGCGTTCCTGGGAATTGGAGGCCCAATGGAACCGGTCACGCTGACCAATTTGAGATCGTTCCTGCAACGTCTGGGCGAACGTTACTCCCACCCGGCAACGATCTATCTGCTGGGAGGCAGCGCGCTCTGCTGGATGGGCAGCCCACGTGTCACCCTGGACGTGGACTACTCCTTTGAAGTCGCCCCTGACGAGGCGGAACGGTTCCAGGCGATCCTGAACGAGTTGGCTGCCGAGATGCAACTGGACGCGGAATATGTGCCTCTGTCCGAGTTCATCCCGCTCCCGCCTGAAGCATACTCGCGAAGACGAGCCGTCGGGCAGTTTGGACAACTTGAGGTCTATATCTTCGACCCATACAGCATCGCGTTAAGCAAGATCGCACGTGGGTTCGAGGCAGACCTCGAAGACGTCATATTCATGCTCCACGAAGGGTTGATCGAGTTCAGCGAACTGGAGCGACTCTTCGAACAAGTCTTACCCCAGGCCCGCCGAGCCGATATCATTCCCCAAGAGTTCCAGGCCTATCTGGACGAAGTCCGCCGCCGAATCGCATAGTCAAGACACGCTTGACCAGATGAGCATATGGAATAGGAACAAGGAGTATTCAATCGGAGGTACTCAATGCCCGACGAAACCAAACCCATAGACGCTGAACAAGAAGTGGAACAGATCATCAAGACCGCCAGGACGCTGGGCGTCGAGGTGGACGAGACCGACGTCGCCCAGTGGCTCACGGCCATGGCTGCCTCCGACCGCATGGGCTGGGAGGTGGACGAGACTGCCGGCATCTACGGCCACGAGATCACCCTGCTGGACTTTGACAAGGGGACGCTCGAACGCTACCGCCGCATCGCCGACGTCGTCCAACTGCCCGACCTGCCCAACGTCGAAACCGCCATCAGCCTCTCCGGCAGTGCCGCCCAGGGGGTGATCCAACTCTACCCCGGCGATTGCGACTATTTCGAGCGCGTCAATATCAAGGCCGCCAGCCGCGAGGAGGCCTGCCGCGTGCTGGCGAAACTGATGCGCGACAAGGCGCTCGACAAGTTCAAAGGCCCCGATTACCAATTGGTCGAAGTCAAGTTCGGTACCTGGCAGGAGAACGTGGTCAAGGACGGCAAGTCCATCGGCGCCAAATCGCCCATTTCGTGGTCTCCCGCCGAAGTCGAAGCCGGCAAGATGACGGTCACCCGTGCGTCGGGCGAGCCATGGGAGGTGACCTGGGAGTACGGCTGCCTGGAACCCGGCTGGTGCAAGATGGACTGGATCATCGCCGAGCCGGAAAAGGGGCGCGTGGTCAACGCCAGCAACATGCTCGACGTGACCTGGGAGGCGCCCGACGGCACCATCACGCCGCTGGACGGCTTCCTCGACCCATACTTCCAGGAGGTCTACCTGGAAGCGGGATCGGTGCCGCTCTTCACCAAACTGGCGCAACAGGTCTCGCCCAAGGCGCT
>DAOUBA010000151.1:0-18772 GCA_034432855.1 Anaerolineae bacterium
CGCACCCCGGAAGAGATCCGGCAGCAGGTATTGAACCTCAAACCGGTACATCGCCAAATTCTCCGCCTCCTCGGCCCCAATGTAGAAAAATGCTATCTGGACACCAGTTAGGTGCGGAATGTGGGTAAGATTGTCGCAACTGTCAGTATGTAAAACACCGATACCGCTGGGGAGATACGCTCAAGCCAGGAGTTGAATGTACTGCACGCTTCACTCACGGCTCGGCGCCCAGCAAGAGACTGAGTGCGATCGAGACGATACCGGCAACCAGCGTGCGCAACCCGTAACCGACGAGGCTGCGCCCAGAGACGTGCCCAAGAAAGGTTCCCAGGCCAAACAGACCGACCAGCGCAAGCACCAAGGCCAGCGCGTAACTGACCAGGATGTTACCGAGCAGCCCCGTTGCAAAGAATGGGGTGAGCACAATCAGGGCAGCCACGAAAGGGGCCAGGCCGTCTACCAGCGCGACGATGACCACTGCCACACGCGAGGCCCGTCCGATCCTGGTCCGGCCCAGATCGGTGAGCGACGCCCTTTCCAGTTCGGCCAACTCGCGTTTTCGCTCGGCCGCCTCGGTCAGATAAGCACCCCACAGGCCCGAAATCCCCATTGCGATAGAGGTCGCCATCCCGATGTGGATCACGATGTCCGCGTTGCGCACTCTGGCCACATAGTTGCCCATCAGCACGCCGATCATCGTCAGTACGCCATCGAAGGCATTCATTGCCAGGTAACGGCGAGCGATCCCGGCGACGTCGGCGATACGGCCGTACTCAGGTATCTGGCGGACACCTCGAAGCAGGCGACGAAACGGGTCGGTCGGTTCTCCCACGGCGATCAGTCTTGCGGCGTCTCCACGTCCTCGATGAGTACCTTGCCAGCAGCCACCTCGTCAATCGAGTGGATCGAGCCACCGTACTCCTCAATGACCCGAGCGACCTTTTCGTAATTCAGATTATTGCCCTCGACAGTAATTTTGGCATTCTCCACCAGGCGGTCAATTTCATAGATCGAAATATTGACCCCATCCACACCTTCCAGGCCAGACAGCACCTGTGCCAACTGCACAATGGTCGGCTCTGCTGGTTTCAGCACATCCAACACCAAACGTCGCAAATTCCCCATCCCCTAATCCTCCGGCGATACGAGCGCCCGTGCAAAGATCAGGTAACCGGTGTGGGCTACCATGCGGTCCATCGGGCGCAGGCGCTCCGCCACGGCCTTGTATTGTCGTAACAATATTTCCTCCACCTCGATCAAGCCAAACTCGGCCCGTTCCAGCGCATCAACCAGATGACTGACCTGATTGGTGGTGGGCAGAATAGCGCCGAAGAAACCGCCGCCAACGAGCGCTGCACGCGCCTGGGCCAAATAGTCCCACGGATTGGGCAGGTCCAGGAACAGCGCATCTACATCGCGCTCGTCAAAGCCTTCGGCGATGTCGCGTAATTTGAGTTCGACGAACCCGGTCAGACCCAACCGCTCCAGGTTCTTGCGGGCCAATTGTTGCACGTCGGCGCGGCTCTCGTAGGAGTAGACGCAGCCAGTTGGGCTGACCGCCTGGGCAAAGAGCAGCGCCAGGCCACCGCTGCCGGTCCCGGCCTCGATCACACGGCTGCCGGGGACGACGCGCATCTTCAGCATAATGTAGCCGGCGTCTTTGGGGTACACGATCTGCGTGGTGCGTTCGAGATGGCGTATCAGGTCATCGGTGGAAGGAGGGAGTAGCAAGAAAGGGTATCCCAGGTGAGAGGATATTCGCGCCCCCCAGGGAGCGCCGATCAGATCGTCGTGAAGCAACATCCCGCGGTGGGTGCTGAGACGCGCGCCTGCGGTCAACCGGACGATAAACGACTTGCGGTCGCGGCTGACCAACAGGGCCAGGTCACCAACTTGCGTGGTTCTCAAGGCTCTCTCCACTCTAAAAAGGCCGTGCTTTCATTATAACGCACTCTCTCCACAGCGCAACATTGGATTTGACTTGAATGCAGGATAGTGGTACACTACATCTAGCAGTGCGGGCCGGGTATCCGACCGAGGCCTGTACAGGTTTCCTGCTTAACTTAGAGGGAGGCACCGGATGGCAGAAGAGAAGAAGAAAGTGGTCGTCTGCATAGAGGATGAGCCCGAGATGATCGATCTGGTCAAGTTGATCCTCGGGCGCAAGGGGTTTGAGCTCGTCGGCGCGGTCGGCGGCCGGGAGGGCTTAGAAACGGTGCGCACACTAAAGCCCGACCTCGTCCTGCTAGACCTGATGATGCCGGACATGGATGGCTGGGAAGTCTACCAGCAGATGAAGACCGACGAGGAACTGAAGAACATCCCGGTGATCGTCGTTACAGCCAAAGCACAGAGCATTGACAAGGTGCTGGGATTGCACATCGCCAAGGTAGACGATTACGTAACCAAGCCGTTCGGCCCGCAAGAACTGCTGCAGAGCGTGAACAAGGTATTGAACCTCCAGCCGCAGTGAAGGCTCGAGGTCCTGCCCACGGGGTGTTTCACCTGAGTGATCGCAGCACCGCTGCGGGCACATATCCCCTGTAACCATGCTACCGGACACGACGAGCCAATCCAGGCGGTGGCGATGCTTCGCCATCGCCGCTTGGTTTATTTGGGAAGCGGGAGGTCAGCGATGGAGCTCAAGACGGTGCAGATCGAGAAGCCGGAGGCCGTAAATCTCATCCTGGGCCAGGCGCACTTTATCAAGACGGTGGAAGACCTGCACGAAACGTTGGTGGGAGCAGTGCCCGGCATCAAGTTCGGGCTGGCCTTCTGCGAATCCTCAGGCCCGGCGCTGGTACGCGCCAGCGGCACTGATGACGCCCTGGTCGAACTGGCCAGGCGGAACGCGTTGGCCTTGAGCGCAGGGCACTGTTTCATTATCTTCCTGGGCGAAGGCTTTTATCCAATCAACGTGCTGAACGCGGTCAAGATGGTGCCCGAGGTATGTCGCATCTTCTGTGCCACCGCCAACCCTGTCGAGGTCATCCTCGCCGAGACGGAACAGGGTCGCGGCATCCTCGGCGTGGTAGATGGCGTCAAGACGAAAGGTATCGAGGCCGAAGAGGACGTCACCTGGCGCAAAGGATTCCTGCGCAAGATCGGATACAAGTTATAGTCCTCTACTCGATGAACGCAAAGCCGATGTGGGGCAGTCTTTCCAGGCTGCCTACAGGCAGGAAAGCCTGTTCCACGTCCCACGCGTTGCCCAAACGAAATGTGGGATAGTTCATAATTGGTTGACACTCTGCCTTGTCGGCACGCCCGACGATAAATCGTCGGGCTAAAAGAACAAAGGGCGGCAAACCGCCCTTATAGCCCGCTTTAGCGGGCGTGAGCCTTTTGAGCAACGGGTCTTTTGCATGGCAACCTGGCTGCACGCGTGGAACGAGACACGAGGCATGCAGGTTTTGGGGCGCGTGCGCCGTTGCGCCAATTTTCTGTGCCGCCTGCGCGGGCTGACCTTCCGGCACAGGATCGGTAAAGACGAGGGGCTGTTACTGGTTGGAGGCCGGGAGAGTCGCGCCGCGGCGGCCATCCACATGTTCTTTGTGTTCTTTCCCATTGCTGCGATATGGTTGGACAAGGACAGGCAAGTGATTGACGCCAGACTAGCGCGTCCTTTCCGTCCGTTCTACGCCCCCCGTGCGCCGGCGCAGGACGTGCTGGAGGGGCCGCCGGAACTGCTGGAGCGGGTGTCGATTGGGGATATACTGTCATTTGGAGAATGATGGCGGTAAACCAGTTGAACGCGAACGCGGAATGGAGTCCGCGTCTAAAGGTTATGTGGAGCCTTCTCATCATCACGGCACTGATCGGCGTATTGTCCCCAGCGGCACAGGCTCAATCGAACGATCCACCGCCCACCGTGCACATCGTGCAGCGCGGCGAGACGCTGTTCTCTATCGCCCAGCAGTACGGTGTGACGGTGAACATGATCACCCGCGCCAACGGTATCTCTGACCCGCGCCGAGTCTATGTCGGCCAGCGGCTCGTCATCCCCGGCGGGCAAGGTGGTGTACAGGAGACCGTGCCCTATCTGGTTCAGGCAGGCGACACACTGACCTCCGTCGCCAGGCGTTACCACACCACCTGGCAGGCGCTCGCCCGGATCAACCGCATGCTCTCCCCCAGTACCCTTTACGTGGGACAGGTCATTCAGGTACCGGCGACCAACAACCAGGCCGCCCCACTACAGAGTGGTGGAGACCTGATCTACACCGTGCGGCCCGGCGACACGCTTCCGGGCATCGCACTGCGCTACGGCCTCTCGCCCTGGACACTGGCGACTATCAACCACATCACCAACCCGGCGTTGGTCTTCCCAGGGCAAGAGTTGCTCATCCCCGGAGCAGGGCCCGGCCTGCTGCCCCCACCATTTGCCTCTATTGCGATACAGCCACTACCAGTGTCTCAGGGAATAACCCTGATCATCGCTGTCCGCACGACTGAACCCGTCACGCTGACGGGCAGACTGTTTGCACAAGAGGTACGCTTCGCCGAAGAGGGTGGCGCGTATTATGCGCCGGTTGGAGTCTACGTCTTCAGAGAGCCCGGCCTGTATGAACTGGAACTGAGCGCGACGAACAGCGCCGGGCAGGTCACCGCGCTCACCACGGGGGTCATCGTTGGAGCAGCCCGTTTCGGTTACGAGCGGATTGATTTGCCCGAGAGCCGCACCAGCCTGCTCGATCCGGCCATCATCGCCGCGGAACGGGAGCGTCTGAACGCGCTACGCAACACGTTCAGCCCTCAACGTTACTGGACGACGCCGTTCCGGCGCCCGTGCGTAGGGGTGATCTCATCCTACTTCGGCGCCAAACGCGCCTACGAGGACGGCCCCTACACCAGTTATCACGCTGGCATAGACTTTCGTGCACCGAACGGGACGCCGGTGTATGCACCTACGGGGGGCATCGTGGTGCTGGCCGAGCCGATGACAATGCTGGGCAACGCTATCGTCATAGACCACGGCTGGGGGCTCTTGACCGGCTATTGGCACCTTTCGTCCATCGAGGTACAGGTGGGGCAACAAGTCGCGCCAGGCGACCGGATCGGCAGAGTAGGGAGCACAGGACTTTCGACCGGCGCGCACCTGCACTGGGAAATGTGGGTTAGCGGGACGCCCGTGGACGGCCTGCAATGGCTTGAAGGCTTTTCCCCCTGGCCCGAGGCCGGACAGTTGTCAGTCGGCGGTTGACGATCAACCGCCGCGCCCGATGGGCTTGGCGGGCCGGCACCAAGACCCGTACCTCGCCCAGGCCATCCACCGTAATGCCAATGACCGGGCCGGCGCTCTCATAGTTGAGCAACACAGGGATACCCGCCTCCTCCAACTTGGCTTTGATGACCTGGGCCCTCAGCAACCCCTGCGCGATATGGATCACGACCAGCCCAGGATGGCGTGAGCGTCTCTCGTCCATCTCCACCTCCAGACAAGTTATCTCTAGTGTGCCCCAGACAGGCATATTTGTCAAACCGCCGCAAGCCTGGTATAATCGCGCCGGTAACTCTCTCCAGGAGATGTATGGCTTTGGTTCAGCGAGAAACTCAGTCCCCGACTTATTGGGGTGACGAGTTTACGATTACCTCAGAAGATCTCCAATACCTCAGCACGCTGCTGGTCGAGGAAGAACTGCCGCGCTCGGCCGAAGAGTTGGGCCAGGCGCTGATTCTCCACCGCTGCCGGCAAGAAGAGGCGCTCATCGAGCGCGTGATGTCGAAAGGCACCCCGTACCAGCCCAAGCGCAGTTACGCCATCGGCGAGCAGGTGGTCTTCCCGGCGTTGGGGTATCTGATTGGGGAAGTCGTCGGCGTGCGACCCGGCCACAATCCCGAATATGGCCCCTTCCAGGTCATCCAGGTAAAGTTCGAATCGGGCGAGACGCGCGAGTTCGCCGCCGAGTTCACCGTCGATCATCCGCTCAACCGTGAAGCACAGGCCATCACCGCAGCAGGCAGCGAAAAACCATTCTCTCCCGAAGAACTCGCCACGCTGTACGGTAAGCAGGTCAGCAATCTTGTGGAGCGCCGCCTGGAATCCGAGCCCGATTTCGTCCGTCTGGCTGGCAAGTGGTTCATCAAAGACCTGCTGGTGGACATCCACGTCGGCCACCTGAATCTGGCAGAGGCAGTGCTCGACATAGCGGGCGGCGGCCCCTTGCCAACTGAGGCGTTGCTGGGTGACCTGGAATTGCCAGAAAAGATCACGCCTCAACTGCGTATCTTTTCACTGAATTACGCCCTCCAGGAAGACGAGCGTTTCGACGAGGTCGGCCCGGCAGGCCAGGTGCTCTGGTTCCTGCGCCGCCTGGAACCGGAAGGCGTGCAGTCGGCCCCCAAATACCTGCAGTACCAGCCCATCCCATACAACCATGCGCTGCTGACCAGCGAGATGTTGGCACTGGAACGGGAACTGGACGACGAATGGTCGGAACTGGAAGGCCCCGAGGTCACGGAACCGGTAACCGTCGTGCTGATCTACCCCCATCGGAAGTGCGGTACCTTGCCGCTTTCGAGCCGGTTGAAGCACATGTTCCCGACCGGGCGGACACAGCGCATCCGCTTCACCTTTGTAGACGGCGATACCGGCGCGGAAATGCCCGGCTGGGTGGTGCGCGAAAAACGCTACGTCTATGGCCTGAAGGAATGGTACGAGGCGAACGACGTCCCGGTGGGAGCCTGCCTGGAACTGGCACGCGGCAAAGAACCAGGAACGGTAATCATTCGACGGCACGCTCAACGCCCCAGACGGGAATGGGTGCGCGTCGCCCTGCCAGTAGAGGGCCGTCTGACTTTCGAGATGCGCAAGGAACTTATCACCTGCGAATACGACGAGCGGATGATCATCGCAGAAGAAGACACTCAGGCAATGGAACAGGTGTGGATACAGACACAGGAGCAAGGGCTCTCGTTGAAGCAATTGACGACCAGGATATTCCCAGAGTTAGCCAAACTGAGCCCACAAGGCACCGTCCACGCCGCCACGCTCTACAGCGCAGTCAATGTTGCCATGCGCACACCTCCTGGACCGCTACTGGCGGAACTGGTCGCCGACGACATGTATACGCCGGTAGGCGATAATTACTGGGTCCTACGAGGCCCAAGCAGGGTTTAGCCACCGATGAGTAAGACTGCTCCTGCTCTGTCAATACCGGTCAGACCCACGCTCGACACGCCGTTTCACATTGACTACGGCTGGTGGGAACGCAAGGGCCTGCAGATCAACGTCGAATTGCGCAGCCACCTGTGTCAGGAACACCAGGCCACTTTCGGCGAGGATTTCGACACCGAAAAGACCGATTGGGTGGATATGCGGACAGGCGAAGTGGCGAGAGTGGACGGGCTGCAACACGTATTGCAGGTACATTGCAGCAAACAGCCCGATTACATCAACGAGAATCTGTCGCTGGTGGATGCGATCTTTCGCGTGTTCCTGGCAAACGGCAACAAGCCGCTGACGTGCAAAGAGTTAGGCAGCATCCTGGGCCGCCCGGCAGAGACCATCCTGCACACACTGGGAGGTCTGCAGGTTTACAAGGGTATCCGCCCGGTGTCGTGAGGACGGCCACAAAGTCCTGTCTCCCCGCGCCGCGACAATGTCGCGGCGCCTTTGATTTCATGCAGGCCGATGCTTGACATAGAAACGCCATTCGGTTAGAATACCCCTACGATGCCCCAGTAGCTCAACTGGACAGAGCGCCGGACTTTAACAAGGGAGTGCCCGTGCAGAAATGCACAGCGTAGAACCCCGCTATATGCTGGAACGCCCTGAAGCCGTTGTCGCCACAACGTAGCTCGCGAGAGCAGGCGTGAAGGCTCTAGAAGCATAACGGATTGGGCTATCAGCAGGGAACCCTACTTGAGCGTCGGGACTCCTCAGAGACTATACGCGGGGCACCTAAACGGGCAAGGCCGAAGGTGATGATATAGTCCAGACCCCAACAGCCTGATGGTTGGCCGGTGAAAGCCGGTGGGGTATGCTAATCCGATGGCTGCAGGTTCAAGTCCTGCCTGGGGCACCTGAAATGGGAGACAGAACAGACAGCACAAACGACGAAGCGGCCCGGTCAAACCTGGCCCGGTTGGCCGAGGCATTGTTGCGCTATTACAACGTGACGGAACCGCCAGTACCCATCGAGCGGATGCTGAAAGAGCCACCAGCCGGGCTGACCACAATTGATTCCGACCAGGTTTCCTACATCATGGAGCATGGGCTGTACCGCTACGCGCCACGCCTGGCGATGGCCCGCCTGCTCTACCGCGAGATTGCCAACAGCGCGACAGCCATGGAAGCGCTGGGGGTCGAGGTCTCCCCACCCATCTCCCATGCCGACATGAGACTGTTCGCGCGCTACCTGTTGATGCCCGCAGACTGGATCACAACGCTATACCAGCAGGGGCTCTCCGTCGAGCAGATCAGCGCCTACCTGCAGGTACCCCCTGACGCCGTGATCACACGCCTGGCCGAACTGGAACTGCACATACCAGCCCAGCCGTGAAAGCCGTCACCGTCGAAGAAATGCGCCGCATCGAGGCGGCCTCCGATGCCGCCGGTCACTCCTACGCCAAGATGATGGAACGAGCCGGGGGTGCTGTGGCTGAGGCTATCCTCGTACGCCGAGAAGTACGTGACCTGCAAGTGTTGGTGTTGGTAGGACCGGGCAACAACGGCGGTGATGGGCTGGTTGCCGCGCGCTACCTGGCGCAGGCCGGCGCCCCTGTGACCTGCTACCTGCTCAAACCCCGCGACCCCGCCACAGACGAGAACTGGCGTCTGGTACAGGAACGGGGGATCGCGTGCGCGCTGGCTGCAGAGGATAAGAACTGGCGCAACCTCCAGCGCCTGGCACAAGAAGCCAACGTAATCGTGGACGCGCTGCTGGGCACCGGCGTGCGCCTGCCCTTGCAGGGCCCATTGGCCGAGATGCTCGGCGTGGTGAGCCGGACAATCGCCACGCGCAGACAAGCGCCCCGCGATTCTTTGACTGCCCTTATCCCCACCTCCACCCCGGCCGAACAGGCAGCGCCATTCGTCGTGGCTGTGGATGGGCCCAGCGGCCTGGATTATGACAGCGGCGCACTGGATGAAGCCGCCATTCCTGCCGACCTCACCGTGACCTTTGCATACCCTAAGCAGGGACACTTCCGCTTCCCTGGCGCGGGTGCGCTGGGAGAACTGCTCGTCGCCGACATCGGCACCGATCCGGCACTGGCAGAGGGCGTGGCACTGGAAGTGGTCACACCGGAGATGGTACGAGGGTGGCTACCGCCGCGCCCGCCCGACGCCCACAAGGGCACCTTCGGGAAGGCGCTGATCGTGGCCGGCTCGGTGAACTACACCGGGGCAGCCTATCTGGCCGGCGCCGCAGCAACTCGCGCCGGGGCCGGGCTGGTCACCCTGGCGCTTCCTGCCGCGATCCACGCCGCGGTCGCCGCCCGGCTGGCGGAAGCAACCTACCTGCTCCTGCCCTGCGAACTGGGGGTCATCGCCGCTCAGGCCGCCGGGGTGGTGACCGAGCGACTGGGGGAATACGACGCGCTGCTCGTGGGGCCGGGCCTGGGCCACGAGCGCGAGACCGTTGCCTTTGTTGAGGCGCTGCTGAGCGGGTGCGAACGCCGACGCGTCGGTTTTGCGGCAGCCGCGCGGAACAAATCCGCACCATCCGCGTTGCCACCGCTGATCGTAGATGCCGACGGGCTGAATATCCTGGCCGCAATGAAGGAGGGGCCACAACACCTGCCCGCCGGGAGCATCCTTACCCCCCACCCCGGCGAGATGGCCCGCCTCATAGGATGCACCACTCGTGACGTGCAGGCCGATCGCGTGGCCACGGCGCGCTCACAAGCCGCCGCCTGGGGACAGGTGGTGGTGCTCAAGGGCGCCTACACCGTCGTAGCTGCACCCGATGGCCGGACGGTCATCGAGCCGTTCGCCAACGCCGGGCTGGCGACGGCCGGCACCGGGGATGTGCTCGCGGGCACGATCGTCGCCTTGCGGGCGCAAGGGCTGGGTGCATTCGAGGCAGCCGCTGCCGGGGCCTACCTGCACGGGCTGGCCGGGGAACTGGCGCGGCAGAGATTCGGAGCGGCGGGCATGGTGGCAGGAGATGTCATAACATACCTGCCGCAGGCATGGCAGCAGATCGAACGTAGCACGTAAGAACGTAAATTACGCTTTACGCATTACGTCTTACGTATTACGTTTTATCACGCGCTCGCTGCTCCAAGTAAACTATGCGGCTGCGGGCTCCTTCTTCCCCTTCACTGCCACAGCAGCCTTCTTTGTCTCCTCGACCGCTTCCGCCAAATGCTTTTGCCCCTCTTCCAGAATCACCTTGCTCTGGTGTTGAAGTTCCTCGGCGCGGCGCTTCACATCGGCAGCCACGGCCTCGACCTTGGCGCGAGCCTCAGACAGGCTATCTTCGGCTTTGTCCCGCAGTTCGACGCTCTTCTGCCGAATCTGCTCGCGAGTCTCCGCGCCGGATTGAGGCGCCAGGAGCAGGGCAACTCCCGCACCTACCAGCCCACCGACCAGGAAGCCGGCGAAGAAAGCACCGATCTCTCCACCACTGTTGTCGCTCATCACTACCTCCTCAAATGACGTATGTCTGCACCGGGTCCAGGTAACCCTGTGGAACAACCCTCGAACGTGCGCTACTTTTCCCGTTCCCCCACCTTACGCAACCCAGCGATCTCTCGCAGAATGGCCTGGAAACCGGCCAGGTATCCCGACCATTTGACCACCGGCGAGACGACGTTGTGGCTCACGAACCGCGTCGTGCCGCGCACGGTTGCCAGCGTCTCGTTGGCCGACTCCAGCATCGGGCGAATCTCGTCACGGAGCAGCACGACCAGCGACTGCACCTGCACCATCAGGATGATCAACAGGATGCCGATGATCAGCGTCTCGAAGGCAACGAAAATGATGGCTGCGTCGCGCAGCAGGCTCACCACCACCGCCCCGGGGCTGGGAGGCGCCCCGGCATACGCTGCGTGATAGGCGTCTATCGAGATGAACACCAGCAGCACGATCAGCCCCGCCAGGAACACGCCGGCCACGATCAGGCTGACGATGAGCAGCCGCCGCGCCTTTCTCTCGGCAGGCGAAAGTTCGACGGGCAGGGGCGCTGCCGATTCGGGTGATGCAAGGGACTCAGGGTGGGGTTGACCGTCCATTGTATGGCCCTCCTGCTGCAATCTGGCTCGTAATCGCATAAAGCGCGACTACAGAAAGCGCGGCCGATTTGAAAAGCGCACCCAGATTATAGCACGAATTCCGAGGGCATACAAATAGCGCCGCCCCCCAGCACGATCTCGTCCTCGTACAGCACCAGGAACTGGCCCGGCGTCAGGTCACGCTGAGGGGCATCGAAGCGCACGTGAGCACGCGCTGCATCGAGCGGGGTCACAGTCACCGGCACAGGACGCGCGCGATAGCGGATCTGCGCTGTGGCACGGAAGGACGCGGCAGGCGGCTCGTCGCTGATATAGTGCACTCCCTCAAGATAGCATTCGTCCCGGCCCAGTTCCGCTGCAGGGCCGACGATCAGGGCATTCTCGGCAGGGACGAGGGCGAGCACGTATAGAGGCTCCGCCGCCGGGATCCTCAACCCCTTTCGCTGGCCGACGGTGTAGGCCGGCAGGCCCCGGTGCTGGCCCAGCACGCGCCCCGAAGTATCGCGGATAGGGCCAGGCCGGAAAATATGAGGGGCGTGCTGGACGAGGAAGTGGCGATAGTCGCCATCGGTCAGGAAACACAAGTCCTGGCTTTCGGGCTGCTCCGCGACGGGCAGGGCCCGCTCGTGGGCGATGGCCCGCACCTGCTGCTTGGTCAACTCGCCCAGGGGGAACAGAACATGCGCCAGTTGCTCCTGCGAAAGCGCGTGCAGAAAGTAAGATTGATCCTTGCGACGGTCGCGCCCACGCAGCAGCCGATAGCCGTCGGGCTCTCTCGACACGCGAGCATAGTGCCCGGTTGCCAGGAACTCGGCGCCCTCGGCCCGCGCCCGCTCAAGCAGCCAGCCGAAACGGACCAGCCGGTTGCACGGAACACAGGGATTAGGCGTGCGTCCGGCAGCGTACTCGGCCACCAGATAATCCACCACCTGCGCCTTGAACTCGCACGCGGCATTGAGGAGTTGGAAGGGGATGCCCAGGCACTCGGCGACGGCGATAGCGCGACAGACGCCATCGGGGGTACAGCAACGGTGGGCCTTGCCGTCCGGCTCCCCCCATAACCGCAGCATCATCCCGCTGACCGCGTATCCCTGCTCGACCAGCAGGGCTGCCGCAACCGCGCTGTCCACCCCACCGCTGAGGGCGACGACGATCCTGGCCCCGCCCATCTACTCACTCGCTTCGCAACCGCTCGATGATGCCCGGCAGCACTTCCAACACGCGCGCGACGTCGGCCTCGCCGTTGCTGTGACCCAGAGTCAATCGCAGACTCCCGACGCCCCAATCACGGCACACCCCCATTGCTGCGAGCACGAATGAGGATTCGGGCTGTCCCTCCGCGCAGGCCGCACCCGAACTGGCCGCGATGCCCTCTAGATCAAGGCTCAGCACCAGTGCATCCCCCTCGACGCCACGGAAGGCGAAACTGGCATGGTGCGCCAGCCGCTCGGTGGGATGGCCGGTCAGACGACTGTCGGGAATGGAAGAGAGCACTCCTTCGATGAGTTGGTCGCGCAGCCGTTGCAGGCGGGCTGTCTCGGCTTTGCGCTCCTCCTCGGCCAGGCGCAACGCCGTCGCCAGCCCCACCGCCCCGGCAACGTTGACCGTGCCCGGGCGTCGTCCCCACTCGTGTCCCCCGCCGGTCAACAGCGGCACGAACGGCGTGTCGCGCCGGATATATAGAAGCCCCATCCCTTTCGGGCCATAGAACTTGTGCGCCGAAAGGGCCATCAAGTCCACGTTGAGGTCTTCCACATTCAGCGGTAGCCGTCCGGCGGCTTGCACAGCATCACTGTGGAATGGCACTCCCCGCTCGCGGCAGATACGCCCGAGCTCGGCCACGGGCTGCACTGTGCCTACCTCGTTGTTGGCCGCCATCACGCTCACCAGGATCGTGTCCGGGCGGATCGCTCTCGCAACGTCATCCGGGTCCACGAGACCGTATCCGTCTACCGGCACGTGCGTGACTTCGAAACCGAACAGATCGCGCAATTGATCGGCGGTACGGCCTACCGCGTGATGCTCGATTGGCGTGGTGACAATGTGGTTGCCACGCCCGCTGCGCTGGGCGGCCCAGGCCACGCCGTGCAAGGCCAGATTGTCCGCTTCGGTGCCGCTGCCCGTGAACACGATCTCGGCAAGACGGCAACCCAACACATCGGCGACCGTCTGACGGGCGCGCTCCAGCGCGTTGGCCGCCGCCTGACCAAAGGCGTGGGCCGACTCACTGTTGCCAAAGACCTCGCTCCAGTACGGCATCATCGCCTCGACCACGCGCGGGTCAACCGGAGTAGTCGCGGAGTGATCAAAATAGATACGACGCTCAGGTGGGCTCATCGGTCCGTATTGTAGCATACGGTGTAGAGAGCGTCAACCAGAGTTTGCCTAGCATCCCGAATCGTGCTATACTGAATGTGTCAAATCACAGCAAGTAGCGCGTTCTCTATATCTTTGGTATACTAGGTAAGAGGCCCTTGCCGATTTCGGGCCCTGGAGAACCCTCCTATACAGAAGGCCCTACCGTGAACGGTGAGACGGAAGGACAGGCGTGGGTTGAGACGTGGGCCAGGCGCATAGAGGCGCTGGGACTGGCGCCACTGGCGCTGCCACTCGTCGAGATTGCCTGCGCGTTCGGCTTTCTGGGCAGCCAGGCACTGCTTCTGGCGCAGCCGCTGATGATCGGCATCGTCAACGAGACGACGCTCGAACGGGCAGTGACCCTGCTGGATAGCCCCGAACTGCTCGAGCGGCTCAGAGCACGCCTGGAAAGTGAAAGGAGGTAGTGTGGACACTATATGGGCCATTCTTCTGCTGCTCCTGAGCGGGCTGGTGCTCGTCGCACTGCTGATCCTGCGCGGCAGGAAGGGCCCGCTCCCGGCAGTGCGCCCACTACCGGCCTTCCAGGATTTGCCCGGCGAGATCGGCTACGCCGCCGAGGGCGGCGGCACGATCCACATTGCGCTCGGCAACGGCGGGCTGGCTGGTGAAGACGCGATCACATCGCTGGCCGCGCTTCAGGCGCTGGACGCGCTGGCCGACACCGCCGTCCTGTACAATGCTCCGCCCATCGTCACCGTGGGTGACGCCACATTGCTCCCTCTGGCCCAAGACGTGATGCGCCGGGCATACGAGCGTCACGGCCTTTCAGGGCGCTATGATCCTGCGCGAGTGCGCTTCGTGGCCCCATCTCCCGTAGCATACGCGGCCGGCGCAGCCAACGTCGCCGCAGCCGAAGGGGTGACAGCCAACGTCATGATGGGCGCTTTCGGGAGCGAGGTTTCGTTGATCGCCGACGCCAGTGCCAGGCGTGACCTGGCGCAATTGGCTGCCGTTGCAGCGCCCGACGCCATCGGCGCGCTATACCCGGCGACCGAGCGCCTGGCGGTGGGGGAAGAACTGTATACTGCTGGCGCCCGACTATCGCGCGCGCGACGCTATCTGGCCAGCCTGGTCGCCCAGGACATCCTTCGCGTGATCCTGGCACTGACAATCTTGGGGGCAGCAGTGCTGGCCTGTCTGGTTCAATAGAGCAGCCCGATGATCAGACGCTTAATCAGGAAATACGTCCCAACGATGATCGCCATCGGCACGGGTGCGCTCGTGCTGCTGGGATACCTGATCCCGGCGCAACCGCTGACGGGCATCCGTGACAGGATGGTCGAGTGGGCAGCCATCGTAGCGGCCTTTGCCTTCCTCCTGGGCCTGTTCAACGTCCTTCACGTCCACGGCCAGCGAGTGTTTCGCGCGCGGCAAGGTGGATTCCACAGCCTGGTCTTGCTGGCCACAGCAGCGATTTCGGCGACCGTCACCATCCTGCAAAAGCCATCCGGTGTCTGGACACAATGGATGCTCAAGTACGGGCTCAACCCTCTAGGATCATCGCTGGCGGCGCTGGTGGTCTTTGCGTTGGCTCTGGCAGCGTTTCGCCTGTTGCGCGCGCGGCGCAGCATGGAAGCCATCGGGTTCACT
The DNA here is from genome assembly GCA_034432855.1 of Anaerolineae bacterium. GTDB lineage: Bacteria > Chloroflexota > Anaerolineae > B4-G1 > B4-G1 > DAOUBA01. The sequence goes on from DAOUBA010000151.1 coordinate 15,151, forward strand.
CTGGTTGCCGTTGCAGCGTTGGTGACCAGCACTCCGCTCGTGGGCACCGAACGCTTGCCATTCTTCGGCAGTATACGGGAGTGGCTCGTCAACGTCTTCGGGATGGCGGGGATGCGTGGGCTGCTACTGGGGGTCGCCCTCGGCACGCTGATTACGGCGCTGCGGGTTCTAGTGGGTGTGGATCGCCCTCACAGCGAATCTTGATCGTGCGATGATCTACTGTCCCAAGTGCGGCACGGCAAATCGAAGAGGCAGCCGCTTCTGCAACGAGTGCGGTGAATTGCTACCAGCACAGACAACGCTGCGCTGCCCAATGTGCGGCACGATGAATCCCATCGGCAACGTCTATTGTGACCGTTGCAATGCCCGCATCGTTCCGATGAGTGCCCCTTCCGCCGACGAACAGGAGCAGCCCCCGATCAAAGGGCTTTCATTGCCCATTATTTCACGGGGTGAACAACAAGAACAGCCACCTAAGACGCGAGACGAACAAGCAGACTGGCTGGCACAATTGCGCGACTTGACGCTGGAGGGGGGCCCGGAGAAGGCAGAAGAGCCACGAGAAGACTGGCTTGCGCAATTGCAGGACCAGACGGCGCACAGGCAGCCGCCTGTAGGCGCTGAGGCAGAAGAGACCGAAGACTGGCTTGAGCGACTGCGCGGCCTGACCACTCCACAGGACGTGGCCGAGGAGACCGAGACGAAGATAGCAGAGGGGGCGGATTGGCTGGCTCAATTGCGTGCCTCCGCAGAAGAGACTGAGGAAGTGGAGGCCTTCCCGCCTGAACCGATTGAAGCAATCCAAGTCCCCGATTGGCTGCGCGAGATCGCCCCGCCGGAGGCCGCTGCGCCCGCTCCAGCAGCGCCGGCGCCTGCTCCCGCCGAGGCACCCGATTGGCTGCGCGAGATCGCCCCACCGGAGGCCGCTGCACCCGCTCCAGCAGCGCCGGCGCCTGCTCCCGCCGAGGCACCCGATTGGCTGCGCGAGATCGCTCCACCCGAGGCCGCTGCGCCCGCCCCAACTGCACCGGCGCCCGCCCCCGCCGAGGTGCCTGATTGGTTGCGCGAGATCGCTCCACCGGAGGCCGCCGCGCCCGCCCCAACAGCGCCAGCGCCCGACTGGCTGCGCGAAATCATTCCGCCCGAGGCCGCCGCGCCCGCCCCAACAGCGCCGGCGCCCGCCCCCGCCGAGGTGCCTGATTGGCTGCGCGAGATCGCCCCGCCTGAAGGGGCGCTCCCACAAGCGGCGCCGTCCGTCTCGCCCTTTACGGAAGTTCCCTTCCCCGTGCCTGTCACTCCCACAACTCCGGCCTTGGAGGCCCCGCCTTTCGCAGCCGCACAAAGGCCCGAGATAGAAGGCATAGGCGAACTGGCGCGCGCAGAGATCCCCGATTGGTTGCAGGCGATGCGCCCGCGCGAGACGCCCGTAGCAGCCATCGAGGAAGAGGTAGTAGAAACCACAGGGCTGCTGGAAGGCTTGCGCAATGTACTCGCCCCAATAGCCGAGGTGCCTCACGTGCGCGAACCGGCCCCGCCTATGGAAGCCAGTGCAGCAAGCCTGGCCCGCGCACAACTGTTCCAGAGTCTACTGACTCAACCACTCGAAGCGCCACGACCAGAGGCGCCCAGGCGCAGTGTGAGCGTGGCAGAACAAGTTTTGCATGCGCTGGTCAAGGTCTTCCTTGCTATAGCCGTAGCGGGCATGCTTCTGGCCCAGCACCTGCAAGAAAAATACGGGGTGTCTATCAAGATCCCCCCATTGGCCCATCCCAGGACGCCATCCGCAGTGGAGGGGTTACACAATGCCATCCAGGACATCAGTGCAGGGACTCCGGTGTTGATCGCCTTCGAGTATGGGCCGGTAGAGTCCGACGAACTGGACGTGATCGCGCAGCCGATCCTGGCGCATCTGCTTGCTCAGCAAGCACACATTATGGTCGCCGCCACACAGCCGGAGGGATTGGCCATGGCTGGCGGGCTGGTGAACGTTGCCCCCGAGGACTCGTATTATCGTCCCGGTGGAGCGACAGGCGTTGCACAAATGCTGCAAGCAGTGGAAGCGAGGACGGGCGCCAGACCGGGGCTCATTCTCGTGCTCACTGCACAACCCACACCGCTGCGCTGGTGGATTGAGCAGACACGCGCATTGTATGCAGATGCAACGCCTCCAATTATAGCGGGCCTGAGTGCATCGCTAGAACCGATTGCCAGCCCGTACCTGGATGCGGGCCAACTAGACGGTACGGTCAGTGGACTGAGTGGAGCGACGACCTACGAGACGGCGCGGGGCACGCAAGGCGAGGCCAGCAGGCGATTTAGTGCCCTGGCGGCAGGACACGCAGTCGTCATCGCTCTGATGTTGGCCGGTGCGATCATCTATGCCCTGGCAAGGCCGCGCAGGAGGGAGCAATGACACTCAACGCCGAGACCGTCGGCCTGATCGTAGGAGCCGGGTTGACGCTCCTGATCTTTACCTACCTGTTGGGCGACAACTTCCTCTACCGCCTAGCACTGTATATATTCATTGGAGTGTTGCTGGGTTACATGCTGGGCATAGTACTGCTTTTTTGCAAAGAGGTGTTTGACCGGTTGGCAGGAGGAGAATATCCCCTGGTGGCCCCCCTAGTATTGAGTATCCTGCTGCTTATCAAAGGCTTCCGCAAGTACGCCTATATCGGCAATTTCTCCGTTGCATTCCTTATCGGCGTTGGAACGGCGGTAGCGTTGAGCGGCGCATTATTGGGCACCCTCATCCCTCAGATCAGAGCGACCGGGCGTGCCCTGGGTGACCCGGCGCATCTTGTGCAGGGCTCGGTGATCGTGGGCGGCACACTGTGTACATTGCTGGCGTTCGACTTTACCCTGACCGCAAAGAAGCAATCGGGATTACTGGAGGCGGCAACCAAGATCGTCAGATTCGTGGGACGTGTGTTTCTGATCGTCGCGTTTGGTATCGCCTTTGCCGGAGCGTTGACGGCCTCACTCTCGATCTTCATTGGCCGCGTCCAGTACCTGATCAACGCCATCGAGGCAATCGGTATGGCGCTGGGGTTACTTTGATTTAGGTCGAACCGGCTATTCGATCTACGTCCACCGGAGGTATTGTAGCGACAGTGGCACAAGAGAAGGCTATTGGCTCGATCCTGTTAGCCGACTGCGGCAGCGTAATGACCAAGGTCGTGTTGCTCGACCGGGCAGGCGGGCAATACCGTCTCGTGGCGCATGGCGAATCCCCAACCACCGCCGATTACCCGTGGTCGGACATCTCGGTCGGCGTTCAGCATGCCGCCGAGCAGATCTCCAGAGTTACGGGCCGGCAGTTCTTCGATGGGCGCGGCAACCTGATCACGCCGGAACTTCCGGAGCGACAAGGGGTGGACGTGTTCGCTGCAACCGTCAGCGCTGGCCAGCCGCTCCAGGTCGTGATCGGCGGCCTGGTGCGGGATTTGAGCGTTGCCAGCATCGAACGTGCAGCAGCCGGCACATATTCACTGGTCAAAGCGATCCTGTCGAGCGATGGCCGGGGAGGCTTGAGCGAGGAAGAGCGGGTACGCACAATCTACGATGCAGCGCCGGACGTGATCTGTATTGCCGGGGGCGTAGATAACGGGGCGGTCGCCGC
>DAOUBA010000152.1:0-6943 GCA_034432855.1 Anaerolineae bacterium
CACCAAGGGCACGAAGGGCACACAAAGGACACGAAGGAATTCCTTTATTTCCTTTGTGTGACTTTGTGTCCTTCGTGGTGAATTTTCTTGCCCAACGTGCAAGGATTTCATTCTCAAGGTACTAACGTCTGGAGAATCTCCGACTGTGCGTTCCACATCTGCGCGCGTTCCTCTTCGGCCTCATCGCCGTATCCCAACAGGTGAAGCACGCCGTGGACGGCCAGCAGTTGCAATTCCGCCTCTGTGGGGTGCCCAGACTCGGCGGCCTGGGACGCAGCACGTGGGAAAGAGATGATCACATCGCCCAGGTAACAGGGAAAACCTGGCGCACTTACGAACGGCCCGCGTGTCTCGTTGGGGAAAGCCAACACGTCGGTCGGCGCGTCCACGCCTCGATAGCGGCGGTTGAGTTCGCGCAGCGCCTCGTCGTCGGTTATCACTACGGCCAGTTCACAGGCCTCGGCCACACGCCGATGGACGAGGGCGGCCAGGACGGCCTGGCGTATCCGCTCGGATTGTACTTGCGCCTGAAACGGCTCGTCTACCTGGATCTCGATGATATGGGACATCGAACGCTCGCTTTCGCACAGAATGAAGCAACCGGGGTCGCGCTCACGCAGCGGGAGTGCTCGAAGACTTTGGGTACTGGATGCGCGGGTGGAATACCCCCTTCAGGGCCGAGATGAAGACGGTGCGCGCCGCCTCCAGGTCGTGTAGGGTCAGGTCGCACTCGCTCAGTTGACCGTCGGCCAGGCGCTCGGCGAAGACACGGTTGACGATCTCGGCCACCTCGTCGGCACTGGTGGGACGCATGGAACGCACGGCAGCCTCACAGCCGTCGGCCAGCATCACCAGGGCAGTCTCTTTGCTTTGAGGCTTGGGCCCCGTATGCCGGAAAGCAGCCTCGTCTACCAATGCGATGTCATCCGCCTGCTGCATCGCCTTGTCATACAGAAAACTCACCCAGTTGGTGCCGTGATGTTCGGGAATAAAAGCGCGGATGCGCCTGGGCAGCCGATAACGCCGCGCCAGTTCCAACCCATCCTTGACGTGGCTGATGATCACTTCGGCGCTCGTGCGCGGATCCAGCCGGTCGTGCGGATTCACGCCTTCTACCTGGTTTTCGGAGAAGAAATACGGGCGGACGAGTTTGCCCACATCGTGATAGTAGGCCCCCACGCGGGTGAGCAGCGGGTCGGCGCCGATGCGTTCAGCAGCCTGCTCGGCCAGATTGGCGACCATCAGGCTATGATGGTAAGAGGCGGGGACCTCGCGTAGCAGCCGCTGCAGGAGCGGATTATCGGGACGGCTGAGTTCGATCAGTCGCATCGTGGTCGTGATGTCGAACAGCGGGCCGATGAGAAACAGCACCCCCAGCGCCAGGCTGGACGCAAGGCCACCGTTGGCGACGCCCGCAAGCGCCGGCACCAGCAGTGCGCTGGGCCAGGCAACGGGCCGCGACAGCCAAAAGACCACGATGACGATCACGTTCGTCAAGGCGACAAAACCACCCGCGCGGAAGAGCGCGCCGATGCGCTCAACGCGCCACATCGTGAGCACGGCGACCAGCCCGCCCAAGGCGGTATAGACGACCATTTCCAGAGAGTTGTCGGCGACAATCCCCACGGTGCCGCCCAGGAAGATCGCGCTCGCCACACCCGCGTGCGGGCCCAGCGTCGCTGTGAGCAGCATGGGCAACGCCGATGTCGGCGCAAGATACCGCAGCACCAACCCCTCCGGCACCATCACTCCAACCCCCAAAACGGCGAACGCCGTCAGCAGTACCAGGAGCAGCAACTGTCGTCCGTCCCACAGCACCTGGCGTTGGAAACGCGCCAGGTAGAGACCTAGGAGCACAATGCTCAGTACGGCCAATAGGCCCGTTCTGGCAAGATCGGCCCAGCGCACGCGAGATTGCCGCAGGTCCAACTGATCCAGCGCCTCAATCTGGAGCGGCGTCACAGGCTCCCCCTCCCGCACGATGACCTGTTCGGCCTGGAAAGTGCGCAGCACCGGCGGCACCTCCTCACGGGCGCGCGCTTGAGCCTCGGCGGTAGCCGCAGGATCGAGAAACGCATTGGGCTTCAGGAAACGCTGCGCCAGCGCAATGGTGACGGTTGCTTCCTCGACCGAGAGGTCGAGACTGACCAACGCCGGTATCTCGGCCTGAGCGTCCTCAAGGTAACCTTCACGGATCTCACGGCGCATCGCCTGATCAATCACCGCCAGTGTATCCATCTGGACACGGTCCCAGCCCGCGTCCGGCAGTGCCAGCAAAGTATCGAGCGTTGCAGAGGCAAGGTCTGCCAACTCGGGCACCGCCAGAATCCAGCCCCGCTTCTGGGCAGGCGTAGCCAGGGGATCGGCGCGCACCGAGCCCAGGTAGTCGAGCACCTGGCGGGCACGGTCAAGTTGCTGGCGGCCCTGGGCAGGATCGGGTGAGGTATAGATCGGCGCGACTGCGGCGGCGGCGCGAGACTGTTCCTCCGCACGCAGGATGGCGCTCTCGTAAGTGATGCGACGCGGGGCACGGATGTCCACCGGGGCCACATCCCCCACTTCTAACACGACCTGACCTGACGGCAACAGCGGCAGCACAGTGGACACGCCTGTGACCACTGCCAGGAACGTCCCCAGCAGCACCAGACGCAGCCAGCCCCACCAGCCGTGGCCAGCACGGTGCGGCGTTCCTTCTCCATTCTCCCTGAGGTCGTTCATGCTCATCGGCCAACCTCAACCGAATTTCTGCATAGAAGGCGTCCCCAGACCGCCGATTTTGGACTTCTGATCTACTGATCCTGAAGTTAAAAGAGGGAGACGCCAGGCGCTCCCTCTTTGTATATCCGCATATTCTTCCTTGACGAGCGCAGCCTAACCGGACAGCAACTCGCGCACGACTTCGTTCACGACGCTGCCCTCAGCGCGCCCTCTGAGTTCGGGCATCAACTGGCGCATCACTGCGCCCAACTGCCCCACCCCGGTCGCTCCAACCTCCGCGATGACCCGGCGCGCCTCCTGGGCGATCTCTTCACGCGACATGAGCCTGGGCAGATACTGCTCGAGGATGGCCAACTCCGCCTCTTCCCTGGCAAGCAGGTCAGGGCGATTGGCGCCGCGCAGTTCGGCGATGGTCTCGGCACGGCGGCGGGCCTCCTTCTGCAACACGGCTGCCACCCCGGCGTCGTCCAGGTCGCCCTTGCGCTCGACCTCGGCGTTGGTGATCGCCGCCAGCGAAAGCCGCAGGACGGCCTTGCGTCGCTCGTCGCGAGCACGCAGCGCCTCCTTGAGGTCTTCCTGTAAGCGTTGTTTCAGGCTCATTGCAAGCCCTTCGACGTCAATACGCTGTCTGCTGTTCCTTGAAGGTCTGCCGTCTGCTCTTGCGCAACTTGGCGGCCCGCCTGCGTTTACGGATCACGCTCGGTTTCTCGAAGAAACGGCGACGGCGAGCCTCCGACAGAATACGGTCCGCCTGAACCTTCTTGTTGAAACGCCTCAACAAAGAATCAAAGGACTCGTCTTCATCAACTACGACCTTAGTCACATACGTCCCCCCTCTCTATACCCAGCCTCATCTGGTTGATTTGATTGCAGGTTCATTATAACCGCCCAGCGGGGGCTTGTCAAGATTGACTGCACGAACAACCCGGCATATTCTGTGGGCCCGCTGAAACGCCCGCATCCATCCGCTGCCTACCTGACCATAGCCATCGCCATCTGGCCGTGCTTGCCTGGCAGACCATCATCGCGCCGCCGCAGCCAGCCCAATGGCTGACATCGCTCCTCTACCACGCCGAGCGCCTTTACCAACGTCTTGGGCGCGCGCCGGGCGCATGTAAATCTTGGGGGGAGACGAACGTCGGTTGAGCGCCGCCGTGTGCTCAAAGCACACGGTTGAGCCCAACGAAAGCCCGGCCGGGCTTATTTTCAGCCCCCGAAGGGGGCTTTTACCTGTTCAGCCCGGTGCTTTAGCGCCAGGCACGAGACAGTCAGCACTTCCCCCCCCCATGCGCCCGCGCGCGCCTGACCGGCGGCCTGGTCTCACTGCTGCCCATGACAACCGTCGCGGCCTACCTGGTGACGGGCAGGTAGTGCAGAAGCATTGGAAATGCGCCGTATATGCTTGGCGGCAGGATGTTGCAAGAGGGTAGAGGGGTTCGTGAAGTGAGTCGCCTGCGCGGTATCTCTGGTACATTCCCAGGGGGATGGGCTAGAGTGACCAGAACGACCAGTTGTCGGTGATCACAGGGATCACGGTGCTTCCTGTGCGGTATCGCCTGGGGCTTGAGAAAACCTTGCCCTTTTAGACCGGTGGGGGGCATAGCGCCGCATTGGGCCTCACCGGCGCCGGAACTGCTCCAATCACAATCCGCCAACCGGCCCGCCTGCGCTCCTGTCCTCGCGCGTCGCGGAGCCGCGTAGTCGTAATCGTCGTATCACCCACAATGTTAATCCCAGTCCCAGCCCCACCCCAAAGACCGAAAGCCCATGCCCGGTCACGGGGAAAGCGACCGGCATAGGGCCATCAGCCTTGACGTACAGGCGCGCAGTAGCCTGGGCAGCCGCGTGTTCGCTGTAGATAAGTGAAACCGTGTTGCCAAGTGTGCCGGTAGACGCATCGGCGTTCACGTCGGCATAGATGGAGACCGTCATCACCTCGCCCGCCGCCAATCCTCCGGTGTTGACGGCAGCATAGTTTCCGGAGCGGATCACGTCCCCTTGAGTGCTGCTCACCCCCGAGAGACTCAGGCCAGCCGGCAACAAGTCAGTAACCCACACGTCGGAGATGGCGCGGTCCAGCGAATTACGCACCTGGACGGTGAACACCACCTGCTCTCCCGGCCTGGCCCATTCCGGCGAGACGCTGATTGCCGGCACGATCAGCGGGCGGAGCGCCCGCCCGCCTCGATAAACTCCCAGATTGATCCAGACAGCCCGGCCTGCCGGAGGCGCAAAGGCGATGTCATGTGTAACGGGATGCAAACCGGACCCTTCGGCCAATACAACGTTGAGCAATCCCACATCCAGGCCCAGCCGACCATAGCCATAATAACCTGCACTATCGGTCTGGGTATCTATTCCCCAGCCGCTGTCCGTAAAACGCACCGTAGCACCCGCAACGCCGCTGGAATCGGCCAGATTGATCACCCGGCCACAGATGCTTTCACAGCCGGTCGCTAACGATACAAGTGGTATGGCCGGGCCGGCCGTCGGGGTAGGCCCGGCAGGAGTCAGAGTAGGACGGAGGTCGGACGTCGGCGTCAGGGTAGGACGGGGCTGGGCGAGGTCGGCCGGCGGCGGCAGGGCAAGTGCAGTCGAGACGGCTCCCAGACCGAGGGCTGCGATCAGCGCCAGTCCTACACCATTCGCAAGCATTCTACCGGAACGCTTTGTGTTCATGGCAAGCCTCCTGCCATTTACTTTGTCCCCGGGGCGAGGTTACCCCGCCTGAAGGCACCCGCCGCAGGCGATACGTTCAGAGTGTGTGGACCGAACACATTGTTCGTCTCATTGCTCTCAGAGACCGCGCCGGGCGAGTCTGGATAAGAATCCACCTGCGCCCACAGGGTGTATGTGCCTGCGCTTAGATACAGCCCTGTGGTCGGCCAATTGCTGTACCGATCGCCCGGGCGGGTGGGATCGTCAGGCATCGTCGTATTCAGCGTGAGCGTCCCGCCAGGTGGGATGGGGGTGCGTACATACCACGCCTTGCCGTAAGTGCACAGGTCGTTCCACAGGTCACCGGGCTGCGGTGTGGCGGATGGATCCAGGTAAAGGTCCACCCAGAAGGATTGGGTCACACTCACACTGCCGGTATTGCGGATCGTCACGCTGACGATGACCGGTGTGACGGTGGTGGGGTTCGGTGGGTTCACGACGATGGCATCCACAACCAAGTCAACCGCGGCGGCGGCGGCGTGGTTGCGCATCACCAGCGGCAGGTAGGTATAGTAGGTCGGGGTCACTACCAGCGTCACCGTCGCCGTCGCCACCCGGCTATCCGCCGTCGCGGTGATGGTCGCTGTTCCGGTCACCGTCCCTGCGGTGAAGGTCGCCAGCGCGACGCCGTTCGTGGTGGAGGCCGGGTCGGGGGCGATGGTGCCCAGCGCGGGGGCCAGCGTAAAGTCCACTGCCGTCCCGTTGGCCACCGGGTTGCCGTACTGGTCGGTCACCGTGGCGGTGATGGCGGCGGTGCTGGTGCCGTTGGCAATCAGCGTCGTCGGGTAGACAGCCAGGGTCAGGGTGTAGGGTGGGCCGGAGACAAAGGTCAGCGTGGTCGTAGCGATCAGGCTATCCACGACGGCGGTGACCACTGCGGTGCCCACCGTCATACCGGAAGTAAAGACGGCGGTAGCGACGCCGCCGGTGGTGCTCGCCGGGTCGGGAGCGATGGTCGCCAGCGGCGGGACGATGGCCCAATCCACCGGTGTGCCATCGGCGACGGGGGTGGCCGCACAGTCACGCACCGTAGCGGTGAGCATACCCGTGTTGCCACCGATCGCCAGCGTGGCAGGCACAGCGACCAGGTTGATAGTCGCCGGCAGGCCGGGGGTGATGATGGTTACCCACTTGATTCCCGAATTGACGGCGCCGGCTTCGGCCAGCGTCCAGCCATTGGGCGGGCTGGCAGCCGTGCCCGCAACCAGGGTGGCTGTTGCCACTCCGCCGACCGTGGTCGGGTAATAGGCGTAGTTACCGCTTTCCCGGAACCAGAGCCGTACGCCATCGCTGGTGAGTGTCACCACCGTCCCGTCCCGCACCGGGTTGTTCCACCGGTCGGTGACGGTCGCGGTGACCGGTGCGCTCTCACAGACCCGCAAACTCGCCGGAACCGCGTAGGTCACCGTGTACGGGACGTTCGCCACGACGGTGAAGGGGTTGCTGACCACGAAGATGGTTGGCGTGGCCGTCAGCGTGGCCGTGATGCGGTCGGCGACCCAGGCGC
>DAOUBA010000153.1:0-33343 GCA_034432855.1 Anaerolineae bacterium
ACGATCCAGGCCAACGGCAGAGCACGTCCGCGGTAGACCAGGCTCACCATTAGGGTCAAGCAGCCGCGTCCGACCTCACTGCCGTCCATCACCAATACAATCGGCAGGTGAGCCAGGCTCTGTAACAGGGCATCCACATAGGGCAGGAAGTACACTTCGGCCCCGATGTGTGCATTGGTCAGCCAACGGTAGTACTTCTTGACTCGACTTTCCGCCTGAGTGCCGTCGGGCACCTTGCTCGCAATGTCGGGCAGATTGGTCCGTCGGCTGCCCACGATGCCACTGATGAGAGCCGCCAGCGTGTGCAAGCGCCGCGCCTCGTTGCCGCGTGGCTCTCTCGGAAAGAGATGCTTGAGTGCGTCTTTGATGGCGCGATACCTACGTCGGTTGTCACTCATAGTATGCTCCTTGCCGTAGATAGGGCTTGGATCATACCATGAGGTCAGCTTTCAAAAAAGTGTCCGGTAGTGAAGGTAACTGTAGGTATGGGCAAGGGCATAACAGGGTGATACGCCACCGTCCTGCCCGACGACCGCCGACCGGTCGTGCACGAAGCGACAGCGTTGCTCTGCGCCCCAGTGCATGCGCGGCACGTCCAGGGTGCCCCACATCACCCAGGCGTCGGCCCTGACGGGCCAGCCACCGATACCGAACGGCGGACGTGGTTCGTAGCCGTACAGGATTTCGTCGCGCATCTCGTCGGTGTAGGCCAGGACATTGCTGACCAGGACGCGCGCTGCGCCCAGGCGTGACGCCAACCCGGTCAGGTGCGCCAACTCGGCGACGTTGCTGTGCAAGGCGACAAATTCGATCCCCAGGGCTGGCACGAGAGACACCAGTTCCTTCTTCACGTCGTTCAGCCCGCGGATGTTGTCCAATACTTGAGCGAGCGCGACGCCGCGTATGCCGCCGTAGGTTTCCGGCTTGACGCCGTCGAGGGAAACGACCAGGCGGTCTACTCCTAGTTCGACCAATGCACGGGATACGGCCTTGTCGAGCAGGAGGCCGTTGGTGCCTACCGTGACGGCCAGACCGCGCTCACGTGCCAGGCGCACCATCTCTAAGAAATGGGGGTGCATCAACGGTTCGCCTATCCCGCTAAAGACGATCCGCTGCAACTCTGGCAACGCCGCCGTCTGCTCCATCAGTTGCCGGAAAACCCCTACCTCCATGTGAGCTGCAGGGTCTTGCCAGACATTGCGCATGCAGGTGCGACATCTGAGGTTGCAGGCGGTGGTCGGTTCGACGTATAACTTGCGCAGGTCGGGCTGGCGTGGAAGCAGGATGAGCGCTCCGTCGCGCTTATCGAGCCAGTACTCTGTGCCTTGTAGCGAGTGGGGCAGACGCAAGGACTCTGCCGGCAGTCGGCAGGAGCCATCCGGCCCCACGACGACTCTGGGCATCGGCCTCTTTCCCGAAGAATGACGGGCAGAGTCCCCAGATGAGGACTCTGCCCCTACTACTGCTGTCCGCCGGCGTCACAGTTTGCCATAGACGGTGTCCAGGGCCTCGTCGGGAACGTCGAAGACGGTGTTGTGCGGCGGGAGTGGTTCGTACTTCATGAACTCGGGCAGGCGGTCTTGGGCTTTCCCAAAACCGGCGGCCTCGTTGAAGGCGCGTTCCTTGCGCAGGACTTCGCTGCCGAGCCGGACCGCGTCGTCGGTCGTGTATTCGGTTCCCAGGACGCCGTTCACCTCGTCAATCATTCCCTGATAGCCCTCAGGGATATCCAGAATGGCGAAGGCGATGAACAGGCAGTGGCCGGTAGAGTCAATGAAGGCGGTGGTGGCCTGGAAGGCGCGGCTCAGGTCAGCCTTGCCTTCTGGGCTGAGCGGATCGGCCTTGCCGCCCACGCTAAGGATCTCGGGAGCAATCGTGTAGCCGGCGGTATGGTCGGCGCCCATTGTGGTGGTGGCATAGGTGATGCCGATGCCTTTGACGGCGCGCGGCTCGTAGGCCGGCATGCTCTGCCCTTTGACTGTGGGGTTATGGACGACGCCATAGACCAGAGCGGTGGTGTAAGTGCCTGCGCCCAAGATGCGGCCCACAGGTGTGCCCTTGCCCATCTCCTGCACCAACTTGATGGCCTTCTTGCCGTCCCCGAACCTGGCCAGCCCGGCCTCCATCGCCACCGCGAGCGTCGTGCCGGTCTCGATGGTGTCCAGGCCGTAGGCGTTGCACAATCTGACCATGGTGGCAATGTGGTCCAGGTTATCAATACCGCAGTTAGCGCCTAGCGCCCAGTCCGACTCGTACTCGACGCACGAGGCGATCTCGCTGCCGTCGGCGGCGTACCAGGTGTTGGAGCACTGGATGATGCAGCCGGGGCTGCAGGCGTGGTTATACAGTTCCTTGCCCAGGCGCTCCTTGTTGCCTTCGAAGATGGCCTCACCGGCGATCTTGGGTGCCCCCTCGAAGCGCCCGCTGGAAAAGTTGCGCGTCGGCAGGCCGCCGGCCTCGTTCAAGATATTGATGAGGATAGCGGTGCCATAGGTATTGAGGCCACCCTTGGGTTTGGTGATTGCATGGGTGCGCAAGGCCTCGATCATTTTCCTGCGCCCCTCTTCAAAGAGTGCGGTATTGGCGATCGCGATACCCGGCCCGCCCTGGGCGTTTACGACGATGAACTTTAATCCCTTGCTGCCCAGCACCGAGCCGAGGCCACCGCGGCCGGAGTAGCGGCTGGGGCGTCCTTTCAGGTCATTGAAGACGACCCCTGCGTTGCTGTAGCGGTACTCACCCGCTACGCCGATGCCGGCGATCTCTACCTTTCCGAAGCGCTGGCGGAGTTTAGGGTAGACCTCGTAGAGGTCCTGGCCGACGTATCTGTCGGCAGGCAGGAATTCCACCTGGGGCCTGCTGCCATCCCAGGAGATGCTGGCAATCCAGTAGTCTTTCTCCTTGGGCTGCCCCTCTACAACTATGGCCTTGATGCCCAGATTTGCCAGTGCCGAGGCCCAACCGGAGCCGGCATTGGATTCCTTGATGGTGCCGGTGAGCGGGGATTTGGCGCCCACAGACACGCGGGCCGAGGTCGGGGCGGCCGTGCCGGTCAGGATGCCGGGAGCGAAGACGATCTTGTTGTTGGGGCCGAGGGGATGGCAGTTAGGGGGGACCTCATCGTGGACGATGGTGGATGTGAGACCGCGGCCGCCGAGCGCCCGGTAAGCCGCAGGCACATCCTCAAGCCGGTAGGTGCGATCGGTCATGTCAAGACGCAGAATCCACATAATAGTTACCTCCTTGTGTGAATGTGGGGGCAGAAGGAATACTGCCCGGGCCAATCAAAAAAGGCAACAACAACCTGTGCAGGCTGTGTTGCCTCCTTTGCAAACACGGCAGGCATGGGGATTACTCCCCATACCCTAACGCCCATTCCTCCCATAGGGAGAAGATGGGTCGGAGGCACTATGGCTGTCTTTGTCGTAATAGATTATAGCATATCGCAGGTGTAAAGTCAAAGGCTTCGGTCCGTGAGGCATCTGTATCGGTTCATTAGCGGGTGCGCCGAACGGTTTATCCCTGCTGCCGCAGGCTACGGGCGAGTTTGGGATGGCGCTGTGGCAGCCGTGATGGCGCGGCCGAGCGGCTATCAATCTATTGCCCACACGTGCGAGGGCCGTTTGGGAAACAGCGCATTCAGCACGGCGCACACCTCATCGCTAGATACGGGGCCCTGCATCGTGATCCCGCAGTCGGGAACGGCGCGCCGCAGTTCGTCGAACGTGCGGTGGCCGAACAGGAGGTGCAGGAAGCTCAGGCCGGGGAAAGCCACGTCGCCCCAGTCCTCCGGCGGGTTGGGAGCCCAATCTGCAACGTCGGCCAGCCGGCCTTGTTCGAACCTGAGCATCAGGCCGGAGCGATAGAAACTGACCTTCAGTGCGCCGCTGTATCCCGCTGCAGCCGAAGTCGCCAGCCGCCGTTCCAGTGCCGGCGCGATGTGGCGCACGAAACCCGGCACGTCCGCCACGCGGATGTACCACGCATACGGCTCGTGGACGCGCGGGAAGCGTTCGGCGATTGCAGCATAGGCTGGATGCTCCGCTCCCAGGCCGAAGCCGATCGCCTCGCATTCTTTCTCGTCGCGCGCGCCGTATTCCTCGCCCGTGGCCCACAGGTGACGGATGACGCTCGGCGTCACCGCCAGCCACGAGACGCCCGGCTTCAGTTCGTAGGCCGAAAGCCACATCTGCGTGCCCCATAGCCAGCCAGCGTAGGCGATAAAGCCCACCGGCTCTCCGGCGCTGCTCTCCACCACCCGCATCAATCGCCTGTTGACGTTGTGTTCGCTGCGTCCGCTCAACTCGTAGCGCCACTGAATCTCATCGCGCAGGCAGTAGACGGGCTGTCGCCGCGCACCATGCTCGTACAGTTCGGCGATGAACGGGAGATCAGCCTCGCCGGCCGGACGCACGCGATAGGGCTCGCTCTCGCCCTCCTTCAGTTTGGGCACGTGCGGCCCGTAGCCCATGCGCCCGCCCCCCAGCGTCATGGCCATCTCGAAGCCGAACTGGCGGTAGTAGAATGGGATGCCGGTGATTCCTTGCACCATCTCGCCGCGCGCGGCGCTCCACCGGTGGACCACTTCGAACTGGGTGCGGATCAGCCCTCTGTTACGATAATCGGGGTGCGTGCCCACCAGTTCTATCCGCCCGACCTTGAAGGGGATGCCCTCGTAGGCCCACGTCTGCGGGATCAGGTTGAGCGACGAGACGATGGCGCCGGTGCGCGTGTCCTCCACCATGGTAAAGTCTTCCGGGCGGAAGGTGGGATGCGTCCCGGCCATCAGGTCGCGCGTCCAGGCCGCGACGCGCTCGTCCGGCCCTTCCATATCGCGCTCGCGGTGGATCTGCGCATTGAAGGCGGCGAGGGATTCCGTGTCCGCCGGGGTAGCCCGGCGCAGAACCAGGCCATTTCCCAGGTCGCGGGGCAGATCGTTCTCTGAGGTTGTCTTTGTTTTCATCGGTGCCTCCTTGTTGCAGTGATGATTGTCCCCTCCGCGATCGTGCTGGCACACCCGGCTGAGTTTCGTAGGCATTCCCGTGCCTTGTGCTTTTTTGCCAAAGTAATTATAATGTGATTACGGAGGTATCCGATGACTGTCCTGAGAACACATCTCGTCAAAATCGGCAATTCGCAGGGCCTGCGCATTCCCAAAGTGATCCTGGACCAACTCGATCTGCACGACGAAGTGGAGATGGAGGTTCAAAAAGACCGCCTGATCATCCGCCCCCTGCGTCCTCCGCGTCACGGCTGGGCACAGCAGTTTCAGGCAATGGCCGCCAGCGGCGACGACGCGCTGCTCGATGATGCCGCACCTAGCCTGACAGCCTGGGACGAGGAGTGGGAGTGGTAATCCAACGCTTTCAGGTCTACCTGGTCAACCTCGATCCGACGATCGGTTCGGAAATTCAAAAGACGCGCCCGTGTCTGGTCATCTCGCCCGACGAGATGAATCGCCACATCAA
Organism: Anaerolineae bacterium; assembly: GCA_034432855.1. Lineage (GTDB taxonomy): Bacteria > Chloroflexota > Anaerolineae > B4-G1 > B4-G1 > DAOUBA01. The sequence goes on from DAOUBA010000153.1 coordinate 5,469, forward strand.
AACGGTCATCGTGGCACCGATGACGACCAAAGGCCAGGCTTATCCAACGCGCGTCGCGTGTCAGTTCGAAGGCAAACAGGGCCAGGTCGTGCTCGACCAATTGCGCACCGTAGACAAGACCCGCCTCGTCAAATATCTGGGACAGATAGACCAGGCCACCCAGAAGCAAGTTCTTGCCGTCCTGGCCGAGATGTTTGCAGAGTAGCCTCAGGGCTCTCCCACGTCTTTTCCTTGTCCCAGCGTCCTGAGTGTGCTTGTCTGTTGACTTCGGGATCGCGCGGTTGACAACTCGTCCTACACGAAGGCGAACGAGAAGAATCTCAGCACCTCGAAATAGTCGCCCGCCTCAAACCCGACCGTGTGCGGCTCTTTCAGGCTGGCGCCCGGGAAGAAACTCATGCGATACGCATCGGCGTGATTCTTGTATCTGAGTTCGACGGCAAAACGGTCGGGCATTGGAACGCGGCAGCGGGACACGTCCCCTTTCAGTGCCGCTTCTACCCCGGCGCGGATGCGTTCGACCGCCAGGTGCGGGTGGATGTTGACCGTCGAGTTGCCCACACCCTGCTTGACGGCGACCGCCCCCAGATTGGGGACGAGTTCCTGCGCCTCCTGGCAGATACCGGCGTCGCCGGAGATGAACACTACCGGCACGCCCACCAGCCCCGCCGTGTAAGCGGCGATCAAGAACTCGGACGCATACTGGCCGTTGATTTTGGTATAAATGACGTTCCCTGTCATCGTATGGGCCAGGGGAGAACCGCCGGAGCCGGCCCGCGAGTGATAGCCGATCATCAGCGCATCCTGAAACGTTTCGTCCAATTCCTGCATCATCGCAAAGGGATGGCCGCTCCACTCGCGGACGAGCCTGACCTCGCGAGGCAGTTTGGACGGGATGATGTTCCTGCCCGTCCAGTGGGCATCCTTGACCCAGATTTCGGTCGCCCCGGCGCTCAACGCCCCTTCGCACGCTGCGGCGACCTCGGCGGTCATCTGCTCTCGGAACTCGCCATAGTCGGGGTTTTTCTTGTCACCCTCGTCCCAATGGGTGGCTCCGGTGACGCCCTCGATGTCGGCACTGATATAGACCTTCATTTTCCTTTCTCCTCATCTCAAAATCTGAGCACCCTCTACTTGCCGATCCTCGCCAAAGCCTCTTCCAGCGTGGCAGGCGCTTCCTGGCGCAAGATGGAATAGACCTCCATATCCCGGTGCGCGCCGCGATGAAATACCGCGCCTCGGGCCATGCCCTCGAACTTGTACCCGCATTTTTCCGCTTACGCCGCCACCGGCTCCAGCGCCGGCACCTTGAAGATGTCGTACTCCTGTTCCAGTTCGTAACGGAACTGCTGCGTGTAGAGCCGATAGTAGTGGCCGCGCCGCCGCAGCAACTCGGCGTGCGTGCCCATCTCGACGATGCGCCCATCTTCGATCACCAGGATGCGGTCGGCGCGCTTGATCGTCGAGAGGCGGTGGGCGATGATGAAACTGGTGCGCCCTTCCATCAGCGACTCCATCCCGCGCTGGATCAGCGCCTCGGTCAGCGTGTCCACCGAACTGGTCGCCTCGTCCATGATAAAGATCTCGGGCCGCGCCAGGATTGCCCGTGCCAGGCTGATCAGTTGCTTCTGCCCCACCGAGAGCAGCCCGCCGCCCTCGCCGACTTCGGAGTCGTAGCCCTTCTCCAGCGTTGCGATGAAATCGTGCGCGCCGGCGAGCCGGGCGGCCTGCTCGATCTCTTCGTCGGTCGCGTCCAGCCGCCCGTAGCGGATGTTTTCGCGGACGGTGCCGGAGAAAAGATGCGGTGTCTGCAAGACCACGCCGATGCGCGACTGGATCGCGTGCAGGGTCAGTTCGGTATAGTCGCGCCCGCCGATGCGGATGACGCCGCGCCTGGGTTCGTAGAAACGGCAGAGCAGGTTGATGATGGTCGTCTTGCCGCCGCCGGTGGGGCCCACCAACGCGATGGTCTCTCCCTGTTTCACCTTCAGGCTAAAGTCGCGCAGCACCGGCTTGTCCGGCTCGTACCAAAAATCCACGTGCTCGAACTCGATGTCGCTCTGGATCGTGCCGGGGTCCACCGCGCCAGGGCGATCCACCACTTCGGGCACGGCGTCGATCAGTGAAAAGGTGCGCTCGGCGGAGGCGATAGCGTGCTGCATCTCGGCGTAGACGTGCGCCAGGTCCTGCACCGGCCAGAGCATAAAGGTGACATAGGAGACGAACGCCTGGATACCGCCGATCGTCAGGCCACCCCAGAGGGTCAGTTGCCCGCCGTACCAGATGACGCTCGCCATGGCCACGGCGCTGATGATCTGCACCACCGGCAGGAAGAGCGCCGAAAGCCAGGCCGCGCGGTAAGAAGCGCGGTACATCGCACCCGAGAGTTCGCCGAACTCGCGCAGGTTCTCGTCCTCGCGGCACAGCGCCTTGACCACGCGCACGCCGGTGACGGTCTCGTTGAAAGCGGCGGTGATGCGGGAATTGATCTTGCGCGCCTTGCGGTACTCGACGATGATCTTGCGTCGGAACTGCGCTGCGACGACCACCAGCACCGGGACGACGGCAAAGACGAGCAGCGCCAGCCGCCAGTTGATGATCAGCATAAAGATGACCGAGGTGACGATGCTCATGCTTGCCCAGGTGACATCGAGCAATCCCCAGGTCACCAGTTGGGCGATGCGCTCGGAATCGGAGGTGACGCGTGACATGATCCAGCCCACCGGCGTGCGGCTGAAGTAGGAGAACGAGAGGTCCTGCAGGTGGTCGAACATCTTTTTGCGCAGGTCGTATTGGATGCGTTCGCCCAGTGTGGCGGCCAGGTAGATGAACACGAACACGAAACCTGCCTGTGCCAGATTGACCAGCCCATAGACGATGATCGTGCGTGTGAGCGCCGCTACGTTGCCGGCCAGGATGCCCTCGTCCACGATCCCTTTCTTGAGATAGTTCAGGAACGAGTCGGCCACCGAGACGGACGCGACGGCGAGCACAAAGCCGACCAGCCAACGCCAGTGGGGCCGCGCCTGCGCCAGGATGCGTAGCACGGTGCGACCGTTGAATTGGGTGGTGAATTCTTCTTCTTCGAACTCATAATCGGCCATTGCTGCTCTCCTTGTGGGACAGGCTTTCCGGCCTGTCAGCAGCCAGGAGGGGCTGCTCCACGTTCTCTAGTTCCCTCTCCAATTCGCTTTCGATACGCACCTGCAAATCGTAGATTTGCCGATAGATGCCTTCTTGCGCCATCAGTTCGTCGTGCGTGCCCTGTTGCACGATGCGGCCCTGGTCGAGCACCAGGATCAGGTCGGCGTTCATCACGCTCTGGATGCGATGGGCGATGATGAAGGTCGTGCGCCCATGCATCAGCCGCTCCAGCGCGGCGCGGATCTCGGCCTCGGTCTCGGTATCCACCGACGAGGTGGCGTCGTCGAGGATCAGGATGCGCGGGTTCTTGAGCAGCGTGCGGGCGATGGCGACCCGTTGCTTCTGCCCGCCGGAAAGCGTCACGCCCTTCTCGCCGATCAGGGTGTCGTAGCCCTCGGGGAACGCCATCACGTCGTCGTGGATGGCTGCCGCGCGTGCCGCCGCCTCGACTTCGGCGTCGGACACCTGGCGCCCGGCCCCATAGGCAATATTCTCACGGATGGAGCGCGAGAACAGGAACGGCTCTTGCTCGACGATGCCGATCTGTTGGCGCAGGTAGTGGCGCGGATAGTCCTTGAGTTCTACGCCGTCGAGCGTGAGGCTGCCCGCGGTGTAATCGTAAAAGCGCGGCAGCAGGTTCACCAGCGTCGTCTTGCCCGAACCGGTGGAGCCCAGAAGCGCCACCACCTGCCCCGGTGCGCAGTGGAAACTGATGTCTCGTAGTGCCGGGATATTGGCATCGTCGTACTGGAAGCAGACGCGGTCAAAGACGATCTTCCCCTGCGGCGCGCCGGTGGGTTTGTAGGCGCCGTCTTCCAGCGGCTCGCGCTCCTGTTTGATGACCTCCATCACGCGCCCGTAGGAGACCAGGCCGGTGGACATTTGCACGATGATGCGTCCCAGGTCGCGCATCGGCCAGATCAGCCAGACGAGCAGGCCGATGTAGGCCATATAGTCGCCCAGCGTGATCGTGCCGCGGATCGCCATCAGTGCGCCGATGAGGTAGCCGGCCAACATCTGCGCGTGGCACAGGAGGTCCGAGGCCGGCCAGAAGAGCGAATGCATCGTCAGCAGCCGCTGGCCGCGCCGGAACTTTTCCCAGTTGTCGCGCTCGAACTTGTCCCGCTCGTAATCTTGCCGGGCGAATGCTTTGACCACACGCACGCCGGTCAGGTTCTCTTGCAGGGTGGTCGAGAGCGTGGCTTCCTGCTCCTGGTATGCCTCGTAGGCTTTCGAGACCCGCTTGAAGAAGAAGGCCGAGACGGCGACCAGGAATGGTACGGCCACGATCGAGACGAGCGCCAACCGCCAGTTCAGGCTCAAGAGCGCCGCCAGGTTGACGATGAACAGCAGGGCGATGCGGCCCATGCCGATGGCCTGGTCGGCGAAGAAGCGGCGGATGGCGTCTACGTCGGAAGTGGAACGCTGGATCAGTTCGCCGGTTTGCGTCTGGTCGTGGTAGGTGAACGAGAGGCGCTGGATGTGGTCGAACATATAGTTGCGCAGGCGCAGTGCGACGCCCTCCGCTGTCCTGGAGGCGAGGCGTCCGCTCAGGAAGGAGAGCGAGCCCTGTACGAGCGCCAGGCCCACGAAGCCCAGCGCGACGAACGGTAGTTGCTGGGGCAGGGCCGCTGTGCTGGCGAGCACGGTGTCTACCAGGTAGCGCAGCAGTAAGAGGGTTGCCGTGCGCGCCAGCGTCGCCAGGCCCAGGCTGGTGATCGCTCCCAGGTAGGTCAGGCGCAGGCTGGCTGCCATACGCCACAGGCCGACGAGGCGGTTATCGGAAATCGCGTTTCTGAAGTTGAACGTGGGTTGTGTAGGTGATGCTGCCATTTTGCCTTCCTGAATCAGCGAGTCAGCGAAGTGAAGCGGCGAGTCGGCGAATGAAGCGGCACAAAAAAAACAAGGCTACGGGCGGGTGCCCACAGCCTTGTGGGAAAGCGCGATACATCAAAAAGGCCGTGGGCGCTTTCGCAGTGGCCCACGGCCCTTGGTGGCTTTATCTCAGCCGGACGATAGGCGCACTGCGACAAGGCAATGCTGCACTGCTGGCAAAATTGCGGAGCAATGCGTTTGGGACAATGAGACTCACAGTGCGCATTCTGCACCTCCTCGTAGGATGGTTTACATTATACTCTGCTTTGGAGGGTTGTCAAGCGCGGTGGAGCGGCTATAATCGAGAGCGCCGATGCGTGAAGCGTGAGATGTGAAACGTAAAACGTGAAACGTGAAACGTAAAACGTAAGGCATGATCTTACGAGTTACGCATTACGTATTACGTTTTGCGTTACACAGGAGAAGGACATCTCGTTGATCCAAGCCATCATCTTTGATTTCGGTCGCGTCATTTCTGCCCAGAAGCCGCTATCGCTGTTCCGGCGTTACGAGGAAGACCTGGGCCTGCCACGGGATTCGATCAATCGCATCATGTTTGACAGCGCTGCCTGGCAGGATACGTTACTGGGGCGTAAGACGGCGGAAGAGTTTTGGCACGCCATCGGGCCGCAACTGAACCTGCACACACCTCAAGAGATTGACGCCTTCCGCCGCCGCTACCACGCCGACGAGAGGCTCAACGAGGGGGTGCTGGCGCTCATCCGCCGGCTGCGCGGGCGCTACAAATTGGCTGTGCTCTCCAACTCGCCGTCTGGCCTGACGCAATGGCTGGCCGACTGGGGCATCGGCGACCTCTTCGATGTGGTGTTTTGTTCCGGCGACGAGGGTGTGGTCAAGCCCGACCCGGCGGCCTTCCGGATCACGCTGGAGCGGTTGGGCGTCGCGCCGGGGGAGGCCGTGTTCATTGATGACACGCCGGGTCACGTGGAGGCAGCGCGGACGCTGGGGTTGCACGGCATCGTCTTCACGACTGCGGAGACGTTGGAGCGTGACTTGAATGTCCTGCGCTGTCTCGAAAGAACGTGAGCAAGTCGGCAAAGCACTCCAGCACTATGACGCGCTCCGGATGTGCGATCTCCTCGATCTCGAATCCCCAGGTATGGGGATGGGGTACGTAGATCGCACCGATCCCGGCCTCCAGCGCCGGATTGATGTCCGAACGCGGACTGTTACCGATCATCCAGGTTTCGTGCGGCTGTAGGCCGTATTGGGCCAGGAGACCTCGGAGCACCCCGGCGTTCTTCTCTGCCACGATGTGCACTGCCTCGAACAGCGGCCTCAGGCCCGACCGCGCCAATTTGCTCTCCTGCGCCTTGCGATCCCCTTTGGTCAGCAGGAGCAGGCGGCAATGGCCGCTGAGCCGCGCCAGGGTTTCGGCCACGCCGTCGAGCAGCACGATGGGATACTCGACCACGCGCTGGCCGATCTGCCACACGGCATCTGCCATCTCGTCTTCAGCAGGGCGCCGATGGACAGTGCACAAGCGCCGGTACGCGATGACCAGGCTGCGCGCGAACTCTTCCGGGGCATAACCTACCACCGGGACGCGCTCCCGTTCGACTGTCTCCAGTGTGTGCAGCGCCTCTTCCCGATCAAAGCCGTGCGTCGCCATCAGGTCGGCAAAGTCGGCGATGCACTGTTCGTAGAAGATGTTGTTCTCCCACAGCGTATCGTCGGCGTCAATGACGAGCGTTGGTCTCATTTTTCTACCAAGTGTTCGAGTCGTTCCCGCATCTTGCGGAGATGGGTGCCGGGCCAATAGATGCGTCCGCAGCCGGGACAGCGATGGAATTCGGTCTGCGTTTTCAAGACGTAGGGGGGCACGAGAGCGGCGATTTCGTCGGAAGCGACGGGTTCCAGGGCGGTATTGCACACGGTGCAGCGCGAGAGAGCCGACTGGGGCGCAGGGCCGAGGGCGTTCTGTACTTCTCGTACTTGCTCTTCTAGTACCTCTGATTGAATCAACAGTGTGCGCAGACCGCGGCGACGCGCCAGTTCCCGATCGCGGGTGAGCAGGACGCGGCCCTCGGCGCGGGCGCGGCGTGCGAGTTCGGCGTCGGCGGCGTGGTTGTCGTAGGCGGTATCGTAGCCCAGCAGCCGCAGCCACTTGGTCAGCCGCCCCAGCATTCCATCGGCCAAGAGCCGCAGATTCTTGTCGCTCATCGTGACTTGGCTAAAACGCTATAGTCTGGTAAACTGGTAATTGGTAAATTGGTATTGGTGAATTGGTAGGCTGGTAACCGGGTGGTTGAGGGGTGTTGTACCAATCTACCAGCTACCAATGTACCGATTTTACACGAAGGGGACGGTTATGGCAATCGAGACCTGGCTTCCGGCGCTGTTGGGTTATTTGATTCCGGTGGGGCTGTTCCTGCTGGCCTGGGGCGGGATACCGCCGGAGCGGGCGCGGCGGACGGCGACGGTAGGCGCGCTGGCATTGGCGCTGGCCGTGTTGGGGTATTGGGCCGTGGGGTTTGCGTTCCACCTGGGCGGGACGAGCGCAGCGTTGGGGGAGCGGGCCAAGTTGTACGCGGCTGCGGACGGATGGGGCCTGATCGGTTTGAACGGTTTTTTCCTTGCCGGCAACGAGCCTACCCAACAGGCATTGATGCTATTCGTGAGTTACCTGCCACCGGCGGCCACTGCCGTGCTGCTGGTGGTGTTGAGCGTGGCCGGGCGCGCGCGGGGCTGGCAAACGACGGTGGGTGGGCTGATCGTGGGCGCGTTCCTGTTCCCCCTGGCGGCCTGCTGGGCCTGGGGCGGAGGATGGCTGGCGAACCTGGGCTTCACGATTGGAGGTGGACACGGCGGCCATGGCTTTGTGGATTTTGCCGGCTCCGGCGTGGTCTATCTCCTGGGTGGACTGGCTGCCTTGGGGGCATTCATGGGGTTGGGCGAGCGTTTGCCGCGCGGCGAGCCGGGCAAGCCGGCCGAGATGCCCCCGGTGCACTTTCCGCTCCTGGCAAACCTCGGTGCTCTCCTGTTCGGCCTGGGCTGGTTAGGCTGGTCGCTGAGCGAGCCGTTCCATGTGGCCGGGGCGACGCTCAATCGGCCGCTCATTGCGGTCAACGGGCTGCTGGCGGCAGCCGGCGCGATCCTTGCCTCGCAGACCTACTGCTGGCTCACCGTGGGCCACGCCGACGCGCTGATGTCGGCGCGTGGCGCAGCCGCGGGGTTCGTTGCCGTTTCAGCGGGGGCGCCGTTCGTGCCGCCGTGGGCGGCGTTGGTGACCGGCGTCGTGGCCGGGTTATTCTTGCCGCTGGGCGTGTATCTGGTGGAACGGGTAATGCGCCTGCCCGATGAAACCGCGACGGTGGCCATGGGCATCACGGCGGGGTTGTTGGGGCTGCTTGTGGTGGCGCTCTGTGCCAACGGACTGTGGGGGCAGGGCTGGAACGGGATCCGAGGCGACTATCGAGGTGTGATGGATCAAGGTGTGACCGGTTTCTTGCCGGCCACGAGATTCGCGGAGGGCGACGGTCCCAGGCAACTGGTTGATCAACTGGCCGGGATCGGCGCGATCGGCGTGCTGGCCTTCACGACGGGCTGGCTCGTCTTCCTCGTGATGAGAGTACCGTATCGCTTGCGTGGGGAACGCCAGGCATTGTGAGGAGGGATTCACTGGCGGAAACGCACCTGTAACGCAATGGCAATCCCTCGTGACCGGTTTGGGGTTATAATGGTATTTGTACAAGCCGGCTCTTTTGGCGCCGCCCGTGTGCCAGGAGTATGGCAAATTCACATCAAGGAGAAAAAGATGAACAGAAAACTGATACTGGGGAGTGCAGCGGGGATGTTGATCCTCGTAATCCTGGCCTGTGGTCCGGCGTCCCCAACGTCGGCTCCAACCGTTGCGCCAACTGCTGTGCCTAAACCCACATCTAAGCCCACCGAAGCCCAACCCACCCAGGCGCCATCTGGAGAGGCCGAATTGGTGCTGGAGAACAACTCTGGCATTTCCATCTGTTTCGTCTACATCTCGTCCACCGAGAGCGAATCTTGGGGGGAGAACTGGATGGCAGAGGATGAAGTCCTACGATCCGGCAACCGCCGGACCTTCCAGGTGCCAAAGGGTTCCTACGACCTCCTTGCTCGCGACTGCGACGACAATCTGGTTGACTACTACTGGGACATGGATCTGGTGGGCAGGATGACCTGGACTCTGGAATCCCTTCAGCGGGCGCCGGTGTTGGTGGTCAACAACTCTGGCACTGAGATTTGCTACCTTTACATCTCTCCTGCCGATAGCGACAGTTGGATCGCCGATTGGCTGGGGAGGGGGACCACCATCCCGGCGGGTGGCGCCCGGACCTTCCAGGTGCCCTTGGGGACCTACGACCTGCTCGCGGAGGACTGTGACCATAATGCCCTGGACACCCAGTTTGGCATCGCGGTGGAGGCGAGTGGCATCACCTGGACGGTAACCGGTGGTGAGGGAGGAGGCTCTGCATCTTTGACGCTAGTCAATGACTCCGAGTGGGAGGTATGCTACGTCTATATCTCACCGAGCACCAGCGATTCCTGGGGCGAGGACTGGCTAGGCGCAGAGGAGAGCATCCATCCGGGCGAGAGCCGTACTTTCTATCTGGAGGCCGGTTCCTACGATCTACGGGCCGATGACTGCGACGAGAATACACTTGCCGAGGAATACAATCAGGAAATCTCCGGTGATATGACCTGGACACTCGAGTAACGGACGGCATATCTGGAGCGAAACGGGAGCCCGGCATATCGCCGGGCTCTTGATATTTGTGTACAGAACGTGTGGATCAGCTCGTGAGCAGGAACTCTGCCAGCGTGCTGTATTCGGCGCCTGTGGGCTTGAGCACGCTGCGGATGAGGGCGAAGCGGTCGGCGGTGACCTCGGCCAGCCGTCCAACCCCTAGGCCGGTGATGGCTTCGCCTATCTGAGCCGCTTCGCGATTCGAGGCACGGCGCTGCACGCGGCCTAGCGTCAGGTGCGGCGTGAAACCCCGTCCTTCCGGCGTGTAGCCGAAATGCGCCATCGCCTCTTCGATGGCGTCCTGCAGCGCTGCCAGCTGCCCGCTGGGCTCCTGCACGCCCACCCACACGACGCGCGGACGGCGCGGGTTGGGGAAACAGCCCAGGCCCTCGACCGTGAAGGTGCGGGGGGGGGCGTTTCGCGCTACGACGGCCAGCGCTTCCTGAATGGCGGGCAGTTTCTCGATGGGCGTGTCGCCCAGGAATTGGAGCGTCAGGTGGATGCCGGTGGGATTCACCCAGCGCACGCTGTGGGGCGGGACTTGCTTTTCGAGGCGGCGCTGGAGCGCGGCCAGTTCGTCCAGCAATGTGCCGGGCAGGGGAATGGCGATGAACGCGCGAATGGTTTCCATTGAACGTTACCCCATTTGCAGGACTTCGACCGTTCCCGATTCCATGTCCATCAGCAACAACCGGTTGCGCAGCGGTTCCCCCTTGCCGGTGAGGATTTTCACGACCTCCTGTGCTTCCCATGCGGCGACGGCCATCGGCGTTGCGGCAGGAGTACCCAACTGCTCCTCCAGTCCGTGCTCTGGGAGCCCTTCGGCTTCGCCGTAGAGGCCGTGCAGGCCGGGGTCGCCGGGGAAGATCGTCATCACCTGTCCCAGGAAGCCGGCGATGCTGCCGTGTACCATCGGGATGCCTAGTGCCTGGGCGCCATCCTGGAGCATCAGGCGGGTGGGTAGCCGGTCGAGGCCATCCACGACGACGTCGGCGCCGGCGAGCAGGTTGGGGAGGTTCTCGTGGGTGAGCGTCGTCGCGTGGGCGGTGACTTCGACCGCGCTGTTGATCTCGGCAATGCGCCGCTTTGCGGTCTGGGCCTTGCTCTCGCCAAGCCCTGCTTCGGTGCTCAACGCCTGCCGGTTGAGGTTATGCTCCTCGAACACGTCACCGTCAATCAGGATCAGGCGGCCCACGCCCATGCGCGCCAGCGCCTCGGCGACGTAGCCGCCCAGGCCGCCCAGCCCCACCACCGCAACCGTCGCGCGCAGCAGCCGGGCCTGCCCTTCCAGACCAATCGTCCCCAGGTTACGCACGTAGCGCCAGGGCATAATGCCCTCTTCGAGTGCCGCCAGTTCCACCTCGCGGACCGCGCGACCGGTTACGGCGGCCAGTTCGCGCACCTGTGCCAGGCGGATGATGCGGACGTCGTTTTGGATTTCGGCCAACTGATGGGGCGAGGCGTCCTGCGGGGCCCGGTCTCTGTTGTGGGTTGGTTGCTCATGGGGTGCGGGATGCTCTGCGGATCGCGGTTCGGGGGATGTTTGGGGCGAGGCGTCCCGCGAGGGTTGACGCTTTTCGTCGGTCGGGCTCCCATGCGGAGTACCGTGCTCTGGCGGGCTTGAGGCCGGGGACGCCTCGCCCCTACTCGGGTTTTCCATATCCTCGGCCCAACGGGCCGGGTTGTTGCGGATGTATTCGCTGATGGCCTCGAATGCCCGTTGGTCGCGGATGATGCGCTCGTGGTAATTGCGTTGCCAAACGGGGGCGCCTGGTGTTTTGCGGATTTGATTGATGCGCCGGGCGGTCATGGATTTGAAATTGCCGATGATCGCTCCTAACGACCCGGGCTGCAATTGGGGGGGCTCCTGTTGGGGCGAGGCGTCCCACGGGGGTTGACGCTTTTCGTCGGTCGGATTCCCACGCGGAGTACCGTGCTCTGGCGGGCTTGAGGCCAGGGACGCCTCGCCCCTACCCGTGATGATGATGATGATCCCGTGAATGTGATTGGGCATCACGACCCATTCGCCCAATTTCACGTTGGGGAAATGGCGGGGGATACGCTGCCACATCGTCTCGGCTACTCGCCGCAACACGGGATCGTCGAACAACCTCTCCCGTTCGTGGGTCACGATGGTCACGAAATATGCCCCGGGTTGGGCGTAATCGTACCCCCGCAGACGAATGGAACGACGATGGTGTCTGGTCGGATCGTATTTCGACATCGGCGGTTCCCACGTTGTATTGTAATCCGTTTCGCTTCGGTTGACAAACCTTCCCCTCGCTGCGATAATTGGGGTTATGAAATATCCTTACCGCTTGGTATGGCCTTGCGCACTCCTGGCCCTGGCCGCGTTAGCCTGCAACGCGCCGTTCGATCTGACGCCGCTGCCGACCCCGACCCCAACGCCTACGCCCACACCGACGCCCAGCCCTGCGGACTGGCTCTCCGCTGCCGCGCAGGCCATGCACGATGGCGATTATACTGCCGCTGCCGAAATCTACCGCAATCTGCTTGCCTGGCCGCTCGACGAGGAGACCGCCGCGCAGTCCCGATTGGGCCTGGGTACGGCCCTCCTGCGCGACGGCGACTATGCGGGTGCCGTTGCGGCTTTCCGCGACCTGCTCGCCGCGCATCCGGAGAGCCCTCTGGTACACGAGGCTCATTTCCTGCTGGCCGATGCGCTGGTGGGCGCGGGCGATCCGTTGGCAGCGGCAGAGGAGTACCGCGCCTACCTTGCTGCCGGCACCTTCATCACGGCCTATGTCAACCAATCGCTGGGGAACGCCCTCTCCGCCGGCGGTGCATACACCGAGGCGATCGCGGCTTATCAGGCCGCAATCACCGAAGCGCCCGAGGTCTCGTTCGAGGTCTATACCCGCGAGAAATTGGCGCTCGCCTACGCTACCTTGCAAGACTATGCCTCGGCCCTTGCGCAATACGATGCCATACTGGCCGTGGCCCAGATACGCCCCTACCGCGCGCGCATCGAACACCAGGCTGCGGAGACGCTCATCCTTGCCGATGAGGCCGAAGCCGGCTATGCGCGCCACCTCGCCGTCGTCGAGACTTATCCCGAAGCCCCCACTGCCTATCTCTCGCTGGTCAAATTGGTGGAGGCAGGCCGCCCGGTGGACGATTTCCTGCGCGGGAAGGTGGATTACTATGGCGGCGCCTACGGCCCGGCGGTCGAGGCGCTCTACCGCTACATCAACGCCAACCCCGATCACTCTGCCGACGCTCACTGGTACGCCGGCCTCTCGTTCCTCGCCGCCGGTAGTCCCGATCTGGCTGCCGGCGAATTCAAGATGCTGATCGAGACTCACCCTGGCGCTGCGCGCGTAGGCGACGCCTGGATGGGGTTGGCCGAGGCGTACGCCGACCAGGGCGACGTGGATGCGGCGATAACGGCCTACCGCCAGTTCGTGGCATCCGACCCCAGCCATTCCCGCGCACCGGAGGCGTTGTGGAACGCGGCTCAACTCCTGGAGCGGGACGGCCAATTGGAGGCCGCCGCCGCAGCCTACATGGAATGCCACGTGCGCTATCCCAACTCCGACTATGGCGCCGCGGCGCTCTTTCGCAGCGGGCTACAGTCCTATCGCCCGGGTGATTTCACTGATGCCGCCGTGGCCTGGGACACTGTAGCCAGTCTCTATCCTGATTCGCTCTGTCATCCCGCGCGCGTGGATTGGAGGACGGGTGTTAAGATCTATCCGGCGGCTAACTCGCCCTGTCGCCCTGCGGCGCTCCTCTGGCTGGGCAAGGTGCGCCTGGCACAGGGCGATCTCCAGGCGGCGCAGGCCGCCTTTGCGGAGGCGGCCGCCGCCGACCCGCAGGGCTACTACGGCCTGCGCGCCGCCGAACTGGCCGCCGACCCGCTGGCCGTGCCGTTTGCAGCGGGCGATCCTGTACGGACGGGCCTCGCGCCCACCCAGGCCGAGGCGGAGGCGTGGCTGGCCGGCTGGCTTGGACTGGGGGATGGAACGAACCTGAGCGCGCTCGATCCCACGCTGGCCGCCGACCCGCGTCTGCAACGGGGACTGGAGTTATGGCGGTTGGGGCGCTTCGAGGAGGCAAAGGGAGAACTGGAAGCACTCCGGTCGGCTACCGCTTCCGATGCCCTGGCCCAATACCGGCTGGCCCTCTTGTTCCGCGACGTGGGTCTCTATCGCTCCTCTATTCAGTGTGCCCGGCGGATCATCAGTCTGGCGCCGATCACCCGGACACTGGATGCCCCCGCCTTTATCGTGCGCCTGGCCTACCCCACCTATTACGAGAATCTGGTGCTGGAGAATGCCCGAGCGACCGGCCTCGATCCGCTCTTGATCTTTGCTCTCATCCGTCAGGAGAGCCTATTCGAGAGCCTGGCGACTTCGTCGGCCAGCGCGCGTGGGCTGATGCAAATATGGCCTCCGACCGGTGAACAGATTGCTGACGAACTGGGCTGGCCACCAGGCTACGAGACCGCCAACCTCTACCGTCCCCATGTCAGCCTGCGCTTCGGCACGTACTACCTGGCGCAGCAGCGCGATCGTTTCGATGGGCGACTGGACGTGGCGTTGGCCGGCTACAACGGCGGCCCGGCCAACGCCAGGCGTTGGTTACAGGAAGCGGGCGACGATCCTGATCTGTTCTTCGAACTCATCACGTTAGACGAGCCGCGCATATACTTGCAACGCATCAAGGAGCACCTGGCTGTGTACCAGGCTGTGTATTGAGTGTCCCTGTGACTGCTCCGGCCTTTTGCTCCTGGCGGGTGAGCACCAGAACGCCATAGGGTGCCAGCCTCACCTTGCCCGTCAGCGACAGGTCGTTGAGATGTTCGTAGGCTGGCCAGGGCAGTTGCAAGGGTTGCTCCATCGGTTCGTGGTTGATGACGATAAAGATGCGCGTTTTGCCGTCGGCAGCTACTAACTGGCGGGCTTCCACTCCAGGTACGGTCTCCAGGACCGGCCTGGCGCCTGCCATAAGCGCCATGTGTTTGACGAGCCGATGTTGGGCTGCCTCGTCCAGGTAGACTCCAATATAATAAACCAGACCGTTGCCGGGCGAGTACACGGTGACCGCCGGTTGCCCATCGAGCCAGCCGTTCGACGGCTCGAACCAGGCAGAAGCAACGACCCTCGAGTCCCCCCTTATCTTGAGACGCTCGGCCCACAGTCGTGAAACGCCGGAGAACAATCTCCCCTTCACGGGCACTTCGTCTTGGAGGGCATAGTATTCCTCCACTTCCACCCCCGCGATCTCGGCCAGTGGGCCGGGCTGGCGTGCCGGCAGGAGGGCGTTATACTCATCCTTCATCCCGCAGCGGATTGTCAGCGCCAGGTGACCACCTCCGCTGACGAACTCCTTCAGCCGCTTGGCCCGGCTTTCGGTCAACACCAACAAGGCTGGCGCAATCACCAATCGGTAGCCCTTCAACGGCGCATCGGCAGAGATAATGTCAACCGGGATATTGAGTGCTGCAAGCGGGCGATAGTAGTGTAACAAGTGCGCCACATAGTCAAAATCGCCATGATGGCGCTGCCATTGAATGGCCCAGCGGCTGTCGTAACAGTTGAGGATGGCGATACGTGCCGGGGCCACGGATGAACCCGCAAGCAGAGAGGATATCTGTGCGAATTCGCGGCCCAGGTGTTGCACTTCCTGGTAGAAGGGCCGTGGTTGGCCGGACTGATCCACCAGCGAACCATGATACTGCTCCTGACCGTTCGGCGCCGGGCGCCATTGCCAGTAGAGCACGGCGTCCGCACCATGCGCCACCGCATGCCAGGCCATCGCCCGTGCCTCGCCCATGTTCAGCGCATTGTTGACTGGCGACCAGTTGACGCTGCCCGGCTGGGTTTCCATCACCCAGAAATTGCGGCGCTTGAAGCCGCGTGTCAGATCATGGGCCGCGCCGGAAGCCAGGTGGTCGTGATGACCCGTGCCCACGTACCAGTCCCATGAGGCCAGATCGAGGTCCTCGGACATTACATAGTGATCGAAGCCGTCGAACCAGCCCATAAAGTTGTGTGTGACCCACACGCCAGGCCGTAGATGTGGCCGTAACACGTCCAGTTGCAGCCGCTGGAATCGGCGGTAGCACTCGGTAACGAACTGTTTGAACGCCAGCATCAAGCCCGGATTGTGGTTGCCGATGGGGATGGGAATCTGCTCCCAAGCAGAGTAGGTCTGGCTCCAGTAGGCGGTGGACCAGTGAGCGTTGAGCGCATCGAGCGAACCGAACCTGTCGGCCAGGTATTGCTGGAACAGGTGGCGACAACGCCCACAGTAACAGACGCGATGGTACTCGTTATCTATCTGCCAGCCGATGACGTGTGGATTCTGGCCGAACCGTTCACCCAGCGCCTCAACGATACGGCGGGTGGCGGCATGAAAATCGGGCGAGGTGACGCAATAGTGACAACGGTTGCCGTGCTGGGCGCGACGGCCGTACTCGTCCACCGCCAGCATATCGGGGCAGGCGTGCGTGAGCCAGGCCGGCGGCGCGGCGGTGGGTGTGCCGAGTACGGTGACGATCCCCGCTTCGGCTAACATCGAGATCGCCCGCTCGAGCCAATCGAAGTGGAACTCGCCCTCCGCCGGCTCGAAGGTGGACCAGGCAAACTCACCCATGCGCACGACCGTAAACCCGGCCTCACGCATCAGGCGGATGTCTTCGGGCCAACGCTCCTCCGGCCAGTGTTCGGGGTAATAGGCAGCGCCTAGATGTAATCGAGACTGAAAGGGAATTTGATTCTCTGTCATTGGGGCTCTTCTCGGTGCTGAATTGTACCACAACAACGTCGGTTGACAATCTGCTCGTTCTGTTTATAATATGACTCTGGTCATTTTTGTCCTGTGGTCATAAACCTCAGCGGAGCCGGGGGCTTGATATGGGCACCATTCCTTCACGGCGTGAGCGCAAGAAACAGGAGACGCGCCGGCGATTGATGGAAGCCGCACTGCGGCTGTTTCGCCAGCAGGGATACGACGTTACCACCGTCGAGCAGATCGCCGAGGCCGCCGATGTGGCGAAAGGCACCTTCTTCAACTACTTCGAGACGAAGGAGGCGATCCTGCCCGCGCTACTCGAATGGCGTTTGCAAGAACTGGTTGTTGCGCTCTCGCCGGAGCACGGCGCGCCCGCAAGCCCCGTCGCGCGCATCAAACTGGCGCTGCGCCTGATGGCCTCCGACCCCCTGGCGGATCAGACGCTGGCGCAGCGACTCTTTGCGGCGATGGCGCAGCAACGTCAGATGCCCGAAGCGTCTCCCGTGCAGCCGCTGATTGACCTGCTCGCCGCGCAGGTATGCCAGGCCCAGGAGGCCGGCGAGATCCGCGCGGACCTGGATGCGGTCTACCTGGCCTGCGTGCTCCGTGCCCTCTTTTTCCAGCAGATGGCCATGTGGCATTGCGGCTACCGTCCCTCCCCACTGCCGGAAGCACTCGATGCCACAGTTAACGTGCTGCTCGAGGGTATCGCCGGACCGGAATGGAAACCGGCCAGGGGCAAACGGAAGAGGGACGCCTGGCATCAGTAGCACCTTACCGAAATTCTTGCACATTGGGCAAGAAAATTCGCCACAAAGGACACGAAGGTCACACGAAGGAAAAAGATTGCTTCGTGTCCTTTGTGTGCCCTTCGTGCCCTTGGTGGTTTTTGGTTCCGGCTTGTCCGGGTTAGGAGTCCAACCCTTGCAATGTGGCGATTAGCCAAATACCTGAAGCCCTTCATACCGCTGATCCTGCTCACGATCGCCCTGCTTTTCATCCAGGCGAATTGCGACCTGGCGTTGCCGGATTACATGTCCAGAATCGTCAACAACGGCATCCAGCAGGGCGGCGTGGAAAACGGCGTCCCTCAAGCCATCCGTCAGAGCCAGATGGAACGACTGACCCTCTTCATGCGCCCGGAAGAGGAGGCAGCAGTCTTGCGCAACTATACCCTGGTGGACGCAAACTCGCCGGACTATGGCCGCTACCTGGCGGATTATCCCGCCCTCGCCAGCGAGCCGATCTATGTGTTGAACCGCGTGGATCGCGCCGAGATCGAGAGGCTGAACCCGATCACAGGCAAGACGCTCCTCATCGTCTACAGCATCGAACAGGCGATGGCCGACCCCACGCGCGCTGCAGCGATGGCCCAGATGGCGGGCCTTGATGCGACCCGCATTCCGCCGGGGGCGGACGTCTTTGCCGTGCTGGCCGGCCTTCCCGCCGCACAACGCGCGCAGATGCTTGCAGGGATTGACGAGCGGTTTGCAGCACTGGGCGACCGGATGATTGCCCAGATGGCTGCTGCGGCGGTCAAGGCCGAATACGTGGCGCTCGGCATGGATACCGTCAAACTCCAGACCGCCTACATTGTCCGCACCGGCGCCCAAATGCTGCTCATCTCCCTCCTCGCCGTCGCCTGCGCGGTGGCGGTCGGTTTCCTTTCGGCCCGCACGGCCGCTGGCCTGGCGCGCGACCTGCGCCGCGCGGTGTTTAACAAAGTAGAGCAGTTCTCCGGCGTCGAATTCGACCGCTTCTCGACCGCCTCGCTCATCACCCGTTCCACCAACGATGTCATGCAAATCCAGATGGTCGTCATCATGATGATGCGCATGGTCTTTTACGCGCCCATCATCGGCTTCGGCGGTGTGATCCGGGCGCTCGAAAAAGGCTCGGGGATGTGGTGGATCATCGCCGTAGCAGTTGCCCTGTTACTGGCACTGGTGCTCGTCGTCTACCGAATCGCCTTCCCCAAATTCAAGAGCATCCAGACGCTCATTGACCGGCTCAACCTGGTAATGCGCGAGAACCTCACGGGGATGATGGTCATCCGGGCGTTCAACCGACAAGAGTTCGAGGAAGCGCGCTTCGATCGCGCTAACCGCGATCTGACCGGCACACTGCTCTTCGTCAACCGCGTCATGGTCGTCATGATGCCGCTGATGATGCTCATTATGAACGGCCTCTCGCTGCTCATCATCTGGGTTGGCGCACACCAGGTCGCTCAGTCGCACATGCAGGTCGGCGATATGATGGCCTTTATGCAGTACGCTATGCAGATCGTGTTCTCATTCCTGATGATGTCCATGATGTTCATCATGCTGCCGCGCGCCTCGGTCTCCGGCGAGCGCATCGCCGAAGTGCTGGAGACGGAGCCGGCAATCCGCGATCCCGAACGGCCACGGCGATTCCCTGAACCGTTCCACGGCGAGATCGAGTTCCGCAACGTCTCGTTCCGCTATCCGGGGGCCGAAGCCGACGTGCTCCACAATGTCAGTTTCGTCGCCCGTCCCGGCCAGACCACGGCCCTCATCGGCTCTACCGGGTCGGGCAAGTCCACCGTCATCCAGTTGATCCTTCGCTTCTACGACGTGACGGAGGGGACGATCCTGGTAGATGGGGTAGACATCCGCGACGTGACCCAGCACGACCTGCGGGACGGGATCGGGTACGTGCCGCAAAAGAGCACGCTGTTTTCCGGCACCGTCGAAAGCAACCTGCGCTACGCCGATGAGGACGTTCCCGACGATGTGTTGTACGAAGCGCTCGAGATCGCCCAGGCGTCCGAGTTCGTCTTTGCCGATCCCAACGGGCTGGCCCTCGAGATCGCGCAGGGTGGGGCGAACGTTTCCGGCGGCCAGAAGCAGCGGCTGGCAATTGCCCGCGCGCTGGTCAAACGCCCGCCTATCTACATCTTCGACGACAGTTTCTCGTCGCTCGATTTCAGGACCGACGCGGCATTGCGCCGGGCGCTCAAGGAAAAGACCGCCGGCAGCACGGTATTGATCGTGACCCAGCGCGTCTCTACCATCATGCACGCCGACCAGATCATCGTCCTGGAAGAGGGCAGGGTCGTCGGCCGCGGTACACACGGCGAACTGATGCGCGGGTGCGCAACCTATCGGGAGATTGCCCTCTCGCAACTCGGCAAGGAGGCGGTGGTATGATGATGCGCGGCAGACCCGGCGGGCCTCCACGTCGCGGGCCCTTCGGCCACGGCGGCCCGATGGCGATGATGAAGGGCGAAAGGGCGCGCGATTTCAAGGGCACGATGCGCAAACTGGTCCAATACCTGGGCCGGTACAGAGTCTCTGTCCTCGTCGTGATGCTTTTTGCGCTTGGCTCCACCGTATTCTCGATCATCGGCCCCAAGATTCTGGGCCGAGCGACGACGAAACTCTTCGAAGGCGTGCTGGCGCAGATCGCCGGAAGCGGCGGTGGGATTGACTTTGCCTACATCGGGCGCATCCTCCTCACAGTGGGCGCTCTGTACCTCGCCTCGACCCTCTTCGGCTATGTCCAGGGCTGGATCATGTCCGGCGTGGCGGTCAACGTCACCTATCGCTTCCGTAAGGACATTTCCGAAAAGATCCACCGCATGCCGCTGCGTTACTTCGACGGCACCAACTATGGCGAAGTGCTCTCGCGCCTGACCAACGACGTAGATACGATCAGCCAGACCCTGAACCAGAGCCTGATCCAGATCATCACCTCGACGGTCACCGTAATCGGCGTGCTGGTGATGATGCTTTCCATCAGTTGGCAGATGACACTGGTGGCGTTGCTCGTCGTCCCCCTTTCGTTTGTCGTCATCACCCTGGTCGTCGGCCGGTCGCAGCGGTATTTCAATCGGCAGCAGGACTATCTCGGCCACGTCAACGGCCACGTGGAGGAGATGTTCGGCGGCCACGTTGTCGTCAAAGCCTTCAACGGCGAGGCGAGGAGCATCGCCCGCTTCGACGAGTACAACGACACACTCTACGATGCGGCCTGGAAATCCCAGTTCCTCTCCGGGATGATGTTCCCCATCATGGGCTTTATCGGCAATCTGGGTTACGTGGCGGTGTGCATCCTGGGCGGCTGGCTGGCGGTCAGACAGGCGATCACCGTCGGCGACATCCAGGCGTTCATCCAGTACGTCCGCTCGTTCACGCACCCGATCACCCAGATCGCCAACATCTCCAACGTCCTCCAGCAGATGGCCGCTGCGGCCGAGCGCGTGTTCGAGTTTTTGAATGAGGCCGAAGAGATCCCCGATACCGCTCATCCCGTGCAGTTATCCGCTGTAGAAGGCCGCGTCGAGTTCAGGGACGTACACTTTGGCTACAGCCCGGACAAAGTTGTCATCCACGGCTTTTCGGCGGACGTCGAGCCGGGGCAAAAGATTGCCATCGTCGGCCCGACCGGCGCGGGCAAGACGACGATGGTCAAATTGCTGATGCGCTTCTACGATGTCAACGAGGGCGCGATCCTGGTGGACGGCCACGACGTGCGGGACATGGCGCGGCACGACCTGCGTCGGATGTTCGGCATGGTCTTGCAGGACGCCTGGCTGTTCAATGGCACGATCAGAGAGAACATTCGCTATGGTCGCCCCGAGGCGAGCGACGAGGAGGTGACCGCTGCCGCCAGGGCCGCGCGGGTAGATCACTTTGTGCGCACATTGCCGGAAGGCTACGACATGGTGCTCAACGAAGAGACCTCCAACATCTCGCAGGGGCAAAAGCAGTTGCTGACGATCGCCCGCGCCTTCCTGGTCAACCCTCAGATGCTCATTCTCGACGAAGCCACCAGTTCGGTGGACACCCGCACCGAAGTGTTGATCCAGGAAGCGATGGCCGAACTGATGAAGGGGCGCACCAGTTTCATCATCGCCCACCGACTATCCACGATCCGCAACGCCGACTGGATTCTGGTGATGAATGGGGGCGAGATCGTCGAGCAGGGCACTCACGAGGAACTGCTTGCCCACGGCGGTTTTTACGCCGAGTTGTACAACAGTCAGTTCGAGGGCCGGGAGCGGGCTGGAAAGCTTGCCCTACCCTGTATTCCACATTGACCGGAGGATACAGTGAACACCTTTACCAAAATTCTAGTCCTATTCTTTGGCGCCATGGCGCGCGTCCGGTTTCGCAGCGCCTCGAGGCGCTATATGGCCCGGCTCGGCCCCGAGGCGCCGATCCTCGAGGTGGATGGTCTTCGCTTCCGCGACCTCAACAAGAATGGCCGCCTCGACGTGTACGAGGACTATCGCCGACCTATCGAAGAGCGCGTCGAAGACCTGCTCGCCCAGATGACGCTGGAGGAAAAGGTCGGTATGATGTTTCAGCCGATGATCGCGTGTACTCCGGAGGGTGAACTGGTCGAGACGTCGCCCGACTTTGCCATGCCGGCGCCCACGTCCGAACTGATCGTTGGGCGGCATATTCGGCACTTTAACACCATCAGCGCCGTCGAACCGCGCAAGATGGCTCATTGGTACAATCAAGTGCAAAAGATGGCCGAGCGCACCCGTCTGGGCATTCCGGTCACCATCAGCAGCGACCCGCGCCACTCCTGGCAGCAGACGGTGGGCGCTACCGTTGCCTCTACGGGTTTTTCACAGTGGCCCGACCCTCTTGGTCTGGCGGCCACCCGCGACGAGGGGTTGGTGCGCGAGTTCGGCGACATCGCCCGGCAGGAATACCTCGCCGTTGGCATCCGCGTCGCGCTGCACCCGATGGCCGACCTGGCGACCGAGCCGCGCTGGGCGCGCATCAGCGGTACCTTCGGCGAGGATGCCGAACTGGTCTCCCGGATGACCGTCGCCTACATCAAGGGTTTCCAGGGTGAGCGCCTGGGGCCGGAGAGTGTCTCCTGTATGATCAAACACTTTCCCGGTGGCGGCCCGCAGAAGGACGGTCTTGATCCGCACTTCCCTTATGGCCGTGAGCAGGTCTATCCGGGCAACAATTTTGCCTACCACCTGATCCCCTTCGAGCGCGCTTTTGCCGAAACCGACGTCGAGCAGGTGATGCCCTACTATGGCATCCCGATGGACCAGACCGGCGAGAACGTCGGCATGTCCTTCAACAAGGAGATCATCACCGGGCTGCTGCGCCAAAAGTACGGCTTCAAGGGTGTCATCTGCTCCGACTGGATGATCTGCGAGCCGCTCAGGTTGTACGGGGTGTTCAAGGTGATGGAATCTACCTCGTGGGGCGTCGAGCACCTCACGCCGGGCGAGCGTTTCCACAAGGCCCTCGATGCCGGCGTAGATCAGTTCGGCGGCCAGTACCAGACCCACCGCATCCTCGAACTGGTCAGAGCGGGCAAGGTGAACGAGGCGCGAATTGAGGAGAGCGTGCGCCGCATCCTGCGCGTCAAATTCAAGTTGGGTCTCTTCGACAACCCCTACGTGGACGAAGACGCGGCAGAGCGGATTTGTGGCCGGCCCGAGTCCCGCGAAAAGGGCAGACTGGCACAGCGCAAATCCATCGTCCTGCTCAAGAACGGCGATACGGCCCAGGGGAAGGGCCTGCCGCTCAGGGGGCGTCCCAAAGTCTATGTCGAGAATATGGACAGGAGCGTCGTGAGCGAGTACACCGACGTGGTCGAAACGCCCCAGGAGGCCGATTTTGCCATTCTGCGTCTGCGCACGCCCTACCGCCCGACGGGCAAGGGCTTTCTGGAGCAAATCTTCCACCAGGGCGACCTGGACTTTGAAGACGAGGAGAAAGCACGCATCCTGCAGGTACTCAATACCGTGCCCACCATCGTGGACATCTATCTGGAGCGTGGTGCGGTGATTCCCGAGATTGCCGAGCACTGCGTGGGCCTGCTGGCGAGTTTCAACGTCGCCGACGACGCCATACTCGACATCGTCTTTGGGCGCTTCAACCCGTGCGGCAAATTGCCCATCGAGATGCCGCGCAGTATGGAGGCAGTACGCGCCCAGAAACCGGACGTGCCCTACGATTCGGAGAACCCGCTGTTTCCGTTCGGGTTCGGCCTCGGTTTTCAGGCTTGACCCACGGCTGTTGCAAAGTCTGGTGATTACCCACATCTTCGATGTGACACATCCCGATACCCAAGGAAAGGGATTTTTCGGGGGGTTGGGCGGGCGCGAAGTGTCCGCCCAACCCCCCGATTTCTCCTTCGCCCAGACATGTGGGTAATCACCACTTGCAAAGTCTCTTGACATCAGGCGTGGCACGGGCTTTCCAGCCTGTGTGCAGGCAGACTGGAAAGTCTGCGTCACAGTTACTACTCAGCCTGGTGACCCGACTTTGACACACCAGTGCCTAATGCTGTCATTGCGAGCCGCCGGAGGCGGCGAAGCAATCTCATTCCGTCTCTCGGAGATTGCTTCGGGCGCTTCGCGCCCTCGCAATGACAGAGACTGAGTAGTTACGCGCCACATACAAACTGGACTTTGCAACAGCCCTGGGAGGAGAGAGGAAGAGATTTGACAGCATGCTAAAGAGAACTTATACTTTGGAAAGCTAATAGGGAGGCAGTCGGATGGGCAAGGCAAGACATGTTAAGCCACGGGGCTCACGCCCGACCATTGGCCTGTTCATTGGCCGGCTCGGTGAACAGAGATACCAGGCTCACGTGTGGCCTGGCGTTGCCGACGCGACCCGCGAACACGACGCCAACCTTATCTGTTTCGTGGGCAGGGCACTGCGTTCGCCCAATGAGTTCGATACCCAGTGCAACGTGATCTACGACCTGGCGGGGCCAGAGAACGTGGATGGCCTGCTGGTCATGTCCGGCTCGCTGGGTCAATTCACCGGTACTGAACAACTCACTCGGTTCTACGAGCGCTATCGTCCTCTGCCGATCGTCAGCATCGCCCTGACCCTGGACGGTATTCCCGGCGTGCTGGCGGACAACGAGTCGGGCATGCGTCAGGCCCTCGTCCACCTTATGGAGGCTCACAGAGTACGCCGCATCGCCTTCATCCGCGGGCCCGAGACCCACCCGGAGGCAGAGCAGAGGTACCACACCTACACCAGCGTACTGGCCGAGTACGGCATTCCCTTCGACCCCAATCTCGTGGTCCACGGCGATTTTCTCGCTTCCTCTGGGGCGGATGCCGTTCGCCTGTTGCTCGATGAGCGCAAGGCCGAGTTCGAAGCCGTCGTCGCGGCGAATGACGAAATGGCTCTCGGGGTGTTGGAAGCGCTACACGAGCGCGGGATGCGCGTGCCGGACGATGTGCCTGTAATAGGCTTTGACGACATCGAAGAGGCCAGATTCGCCACGCCTCCTCTCAGCACGGTACGGCAGCCGCTGTACGAGCAGGGGAGACGGGCGACCGAGATGCTTCTGGCGCTGCTGGCGGGTGAGGAGGTGCCCGAACAGGTCACGCTGCCCACGGAACTGGTGGTACGCTGTTCATGTGGCTGTCTCCCGCAGCCGGCAGCAACGATGATGGGCAAGAGCGGAACGTTCAAGCCTCCCCTGCGGCGTAAGCGCATCCTCTCCGAAATGGCGGAAGCGGCGGGTACTTCTGCTGTGGGTCTGTCCCCGGAGTGGGCCGGGCAATTGCTGGATGCCTTTTCTGTTGCCTTACAGCGCCGGTCACAAGAGGCCTTTCTTGCGCCACTGGATGCGATCCTGCGTCAGGTCGGGGCAAGAGGCGAAGATGTGATGCAATGGCAGCAGGTGTTGGCCGTACTGCGCTATGCGCTGCCCCCGTCCGCCGACGAGGAAGCACTGGCCTGGTGCGAGGCCCTCTGGCAGCAGGCGTGGGAACTACTTGCAGAAGTAGCACAATGGGCGCAGGCATCCCGCAGAATCCAGGCAGAACGCCGGGCTTTTGACTTCACCACCAGGATCAGCGAGTCGCTGATGACCACGTTCGATGTGGCCGGGCTGACCGACGTGATAGCCCAACAACTTCCCCAGATCGGCATCGAGAGTTGTTACCTGGCGTTATACGAGCAGCCTGCCGAAGGAACACGCGAGATACCCTCTCAATGGTCGAGGCTGATTCTGGCGTACAACGAGAAAGGGCGTGTTGAACTGGCGCCAGAGGGACGGCGTTTCCCCTCTCGTCAACTGGTGCCGGCCGGCATCCTCCCCCAGGAGAGGCGCTATGCCATCATGCTTGAGCCTCTTCACTTCAGGGATGAAATGCAACTGGGCTTTGTCATCTTCGAACCGCTGCAAACCAAAGCGGGTGCGCTGCGCGAAATGCTGAGCCGGCTGACCAGCATCGTCCTGAGGGGAGCGTTGCTCCTGCAGGAACGCCAGCGGGCGGAAGAAGCCCTGCAAAAGTCGGAGCAGGAGTACCGATCGCTGTTCGAGTTCAATAAGGAGATGCTGGAGAACGCCCCGATTGGCATCATGCGTCTGGACGCCCAGATGAGGATACAATACGAGAACCCGGCGTTGGAGAGGATCATCGGGCTTCCACCTGGGGAGGAGAGATCCCGTTCCATAGGTATGGACATCAGGGAACTGCCGGGGATTCAAGAAGCGGGAATAGCAGCGGCTTTCGGTGATCTGGTGCGCGGGAAGACCGTTATGGTAGAGACTCCCTTCACTTCGATATATGGGAAGAAGTCTTTCCTCAGAGCCATCGGTTCCCCGATTCGGGAAGAAGGCGAATTCGTCGGCAGCGTGTTGTTTGTCGAGGACATCGCCGAACGTAAGCGTGCCGAGGAGGCGCTAAAGAGATATTCGGAACGACTGGAAGAGATGGTGGAGGAGCGCACCAGGGAACTCAGAGAGGCCCAAGAGCAGTTGATCCGCCGGGAGAAACTGGCCGTCCTTGGCCAACTGGCCGGCGGCGTGGGCCACGAGTTGCGTAATCCGCTGGGGGTGATCTCCAATGCGGTCTACTTCCTGCAGATGACCCTCTCCGACGCTGACGAGACCACCAGAGAGTACCTGGGCATCCTCTCCTCGGAGGTGCGCAACGCGGAAAAGATCGTTTCCGATCTCCTCGACTTTTCGCGCATCCGGGCAGCCGAGAAGGAGGAGATCGCGGTCTCCGATTTGGTCGCCCGAACGTTGGAGAAGCGGCCTCCGCCCGAGAACGTTGCTGTGACTACCGCGATCGACGCGGATGTGCCGCCGGTGTTCGTGGATCCCCAGCAGATGGTGCAGGTCCTGATGAATCTGGTGACCAACGCCTACCAGGCGATGCCGGAAGGGGGCAGCCTGACTATCGGCGCTCAGGCACGAGGAGACAGGGTGGCTCTTGCCGTCACCGACACCGGTTGCGGCATCCCACTGGAGAACATGGGCCGGCTCTTCGAGCCGCTGTTCACCACCAGGGCGCGAGGTATCGGGTTGGGCCTGGTGACGTCCAAAAACCTGGTGGAGGCCAACGGCGGGAGCATCGAGGTACAAAGTGAGGTGGGGGAGGGAAGCACATTCACGATTGTCCTGCCTATCAGAGGGGGAAAGGCCTGATGAAAAGCACATTGCGCATCCTCGTTGTGGACGATGACTCCAGCATGGTCAAAACCCTCGTGGACATTTTCAAGGTCAAAGGCTATGAGGCTGAGGCTGCATTATCCGCCCCTGAAGCCCTGGCAAAAGTGACAGAAGGTCACTTCGACTGCGTGCTCAGTGACATCAAGATGCCGCAGGTCAACGGCGTGGAACTCTATCGGGCCATCAAGGACAGGCAACCCGACCTGCCATTCGTGCTGATGACGGCTTACTCTACCGATGACCTGGTTCAGGAGGGGTTGGCAGAAGGTGCTACCGCCTGCCTGACCAAGCCGCTGGACATCAACGCCTTGCTCCACTTCTTTGCTTCCCTGCACAAAGAGCGTTCCGTCGTCATCGTGGATGACGACGCGCAGTTCTGCAGGACGTTGGGAGACATATTGCGGACGCGAGGCTTTGCAGTGGTTCTGGTCACCGACTATCGCAAGGTAATGGAGGCGATCGTTCCGGATGGGCAGGTCATGTTGCTGGACATGAAGTTGAACAGCGTCGGCGGTCTGGAGATACTCCGAGAGATCCGCGAGCGGTATCCCTATTTGCCGGTGATCCTGGTGACCGGATATCGGGAAGAGATGGCTACGGCTATAGAGGCTGCCCTCAAGATCAACGCCTATACCTGTCTCTACAAACCTCTCCAGATCGAGAAATTGCTTCTGGTTCTGGCCCAGGTCCGCAACCGAGAATTGAGCAGAGTTCTTGAGCAACGGGTGTGAAACGTGACGAGCGATATGAACGCAAATAGCAGCGTCCTTGTCGTGGATGACGATCGCAATCTCAGAAAGACCCTCTGCGACGTTCTCAGGGTCAAGGGCTACACCACTGCGGACGCTGCCACGGGAGAGATGGCCCTGGCTGCAATTGAAAAGGGACAACCCACCGTTGCCCTGATTGACCTGCA
>DAOUBA010000154.1:0-26849 GCA_034432855.1 Anaerolineae bacterium
CCGGCCTGAAAGAGCCGGTGCTGGCGGGGTTTCTTCCAGGAGAGAAACGCTTCCAGCGCCGCCGGTTCACGGCGGCGCGGTCAATCGGTATTCGATTGGGTTGCGGCTAGAGGCCGCGCTATGGAAAGCGTGGCTACGATTGACATACCCCCATAACTTGATATATACTTTTGGGTGCAGCCATTAAGGCGTGATTGTGAGGGATACTATGGCGACGATCCGACTGGAAGACGTGACCAAGACCTATCCCCAGCCTGGGATTCTGGATGGCCTGGTATCCAGCAGGGGTGTGACCGGCCATCAGGTTGATCGTGCGTTTGCGGAGCGTGTGGCGGCGCATGCCCTTCAGGAGCACGATCAGGCTACTCACCGAGGGTCCGTGATGGCGCTTGATCATGTGAATCTGACCGTCCCCGACGGACAGACTTTCGCTATCGTGGGGCCTTCAGGATGTGGCAAGAGTACGCTGCTGCGTGTGGTCGCCGGGCTGGTGCCGGATTATACCGGCCGCGTCTTGTACGACAATCAGGATATGAGGGATGTGCCCCCTGGTGACCGTTATATCGGCATGGTGTTCCAGAACTATGCGCTGTATCCTCATTTTGAGGGCAGGGGCAATCTGGCATTCTTCTTTCGCGTGCACAAAGCGCCTGACGAGGAGACGGAGGAGCGTATCCGCGTTACGTCGGAGATTATGGGCATCGGCTTTAGCGAACTGCTCAAACGCAAGCCGGGTACGCTTTCGGGCGGGCAGCAGCAGCGGGTGGCCATCGCCCGTGCGTTGGTGCGCAAGCCGCGCTTGTTCTTGTTTGACGAGCCGCTCTCTAATCTGGACGCCAAGTTGCGCGCCCAGACCCGCGTCGAGATCAAGCGGCTGCTCCGGCGCTTCCAGATCACGGCGATCTATGTCACACACGATCAGGTGGAGGCGATCACGCTCAGCGATCAAATGGCCGTGATGCGCGCCGGCAGGATCGAGCAGGTAGGCACGTACCAGGAGTTGCGCGAGAGCCCGGCTAACGTTTTCGTCGCCGGATTTCTGGGCACCCATCCGATGAACGTGCTCACGGGCGGCGTGGTTGACGGCGGCGTGCTCCGCCTGGGCGAGATCGTTGTGCCTCTGCCTGAGAAGGTCAAGGCCCAGGTCCACGCCGGGCAGAAGGTGACTCTCGGGGTCCGTCCAGAGGCGGCCTGCGTGATCTCCGGGCAACCTGTGCAACAGGGGATTCGCCTACGCGGCGCAGTAGAAGTTATCGAACCGGATTTTGCACACCGCACCCAGTTGGTCTATGTGCGCACGGGGCCGTTTTCATACGCAGCAACGGGTGTGCTGGATATGTCGCTGAGCGTTGGGGACACGGTGGAAGTCATCTGGCCTGCTGAGCAACTCTACTTTTTCGACAGCGAGAGTGAGCGGCGTATCGGGTAAAAGCGAACGCTCAAGACCAGATTCGTGGGAAGAGAGTCCAAGCTATGACCGGACAGGATGCACGATACAAGGCGGGGCTCATGAGCCGTTTTAGCGCCTCGTTGGACGTCGACTCGACCCTCTTGATCCTTCTTCCAGGCCGTCTGACCTCTGGCGGGGGTCTGTTTTCAAGTGCCTGGCAAGGGCTGAGGTTCAGCCCCCGTGCTGCTATGGGCCGGTTATGCCTCCTCCAACCCAGGAATCACACACAACTCCTTCACTCTTCCTTCCCGCACCACCTGTCGCAGCCAGCGGCCGTCGGCGCGCACACTCAGGCGCAACCAGTCCAGCCATTGCTCTCCCTCGCTCTCGTGACGCCGGTTGTACTTGAACTCAAAACGTGCCACGTACAGCGGCAGGTACACCTTGGAAACCCCGTGGTGCACCGCCAAATGCGCACGCAGCAGATTCCACAGTGCCTCCAGCGTGTTGACGTGTACCTCGCCCCGCGCATACTCCCTCCGCCCGTGCTCCACACTCTCGTGCCGGTAGCCCAGACGCCCCAGGAAGCGGTAGATTTCATACTCATCGGTGTATACCCGCGCTCCTCGCGCTACCAACCACTCGATGAGCGGCTGGACGGTTTCGCGCTGCACGTTGGGCAGAGGGATCAGATACACGGCCCCCTGCCAGTCCACCAGCCCCAACACCGGCACCTTGTCGGTGTGTGCTGTCCCACGCCCGCGCATCCGCAGGCCGCGCCGCCGTCCCCGCCGGTGGAGGGGCAATCCACCAGCCCGCCCTTTGTGACCAGCAATCACGTATGCTTCGTCGATCTCCACCGGCCCGACCAGCAAGAGGCGGAAACGGAGCGTGAAATAGGCCAACTGGAACAGCCGTACCAGCCGTTCCGCCGTCTTGCGATTGACCTCCAACTCCCGGTGCAGGCGGGTGATGCTCTCGCCGGTCACCCACAGCCAGCCTGCCCACAGCCAGACGCGCACGTCCAGATGGCTGTGCTCCAGCACCGTACCGTGCAGGTCGCTGAAGGTCACCTCCCGCCCGTGTTGCTGGCTGCAGGTCGGACAGGTGTAGCGCCGCCACACCTGCCGGTAGTGCGGGTCCTTGACGCGCACGTGGGACGTGCCGCACAGCGGACAGTGGACCCCGTCCCACCAGCGCAGGCGACGGAAGAGCGCCGCACAGGTGCTCTGCGGCAGCAGATAGACCAGGCCGCGCACACTCTGTTTCAAAGCAGCGAAAGCGGCCTGTTCCGCCCACGGCAGCGGTTCGGGTTGCGGCAGCAGGCGGGCAATCCAGACCCGCCAACTGGCGCTGACGTGCAGAGTGGCCCGTTCTGCCCGCCGCTGGCGCTTCCAACGCCGATACCAGCGTTGCCCGGTGCGCCACAGCGCCCGTGCTGTGAACACGCCCTCGCGCACGTGAAGCGCGATCAACAATCCCACCGAGAGCCGTTCATCCTCCCAACGGGCAGGATGGACCAGCAGGTGGAGCAACACCGCGAGCAGAGCCGCCAGGTAGACCAAGCGGTATCCTATGCGAACCATGCCTTTCCCTCCAGACCGGTTTTCGTGCTGTCTGGATTAAAGCATGGCTTCGCTCAATTGTTAAGTTGCTTCCCACGAAAATGGCCTTGAGCGAAAGCGAAAATACGCGCGATATGGAACTGCTGGTTGCGGGTGCCCGTGAACTGGGCATCGCGCTTTCCCGCCACCATATGATTGCCTTCGAGGCCTGTTACCAGGAACTGGTGGAGTGGAATCGGCGCTTCAACCTGACAGCCATCACCGACTGGGAAGGGGTGCTGGTGCGTCACTTTCTCGATTCCCTCTCGTGTCTGCGGGCGTTGCCGCAGGTGGACCTGGGCCGCCGGGCACGGGTGGTTGACGTCGGAACAGGGGCAGGCTTTCCGGGCCTGCCACTCAAGATCGTTTGCCCAGGGATGCGCTTAACATTGCTGGAGGCAACGGGCAAGAAGGTAGCGTTTCTAAAGCACATTGTGAGTGTGCTGGGGTTGAGAGAGGTCGAGGTGATCCACGGGCGGGCCGAGCAATTGGGGCGGGATCCCGCTCACCGCGAGCAGTACGATTGGGCGCTGGCGCGCGCCGTGGCCGACATGCCGACGCTGGCCGAGTACCTGCTGCCGCTGGTGCGGGTCGGGGGAGCCGCATTGGCGCAGAAAGGGGAGGGGGCTGCCGCCGAGGTGCACGGAGCCGAGCGGGCCATCGCTACACTCGGCGGACGGGTGCGGCAATTGCTGCCGGTAGAACTGCGTGGCCTGGCCGAGACGCGCTATCTGGTCGTGGTGGACAAGGTGGCCGCCACACCGGACAAATACCCACGCCGGCCGGGTATTCCAAAAAAGTCGCCCTTAAAATAGACCGTTGGGGTCTACCGGCGTTCAAAGATCAGCATCCCATCTGATCCATAGATATCCGTCTCGAGCTTTTCCAGCAGTCGGTAGCGGGCCTGGAAGCGCGGATCGGGCAGCAGCCCCAGCCGCCCATAGACTTCGAGGATGACGATATAATCGGGGTCGAGCGCCAGTACCAGGTCGGCAGGGATGGCGTAGTTGATGATGTAGATGTCGGGATCGGCGGGGTAGTAGCGCGCGGTCTCCGGCGTCACCAGCCCGACCGTGTCGAGGATGTGCAGATCGGTGCGGTAGCCCAGTACGCCGATGTCGCCGGCGCAGAGGGTGTCACCGGGGGCGGCGTGGGAGCGTACGGTTTCGGCGGCCCGGTCGTAGAGCAGTTCGAGTTTGAACCAGGCCATTTCCGGCGCGGGGCAGTCAGGGCCGTGGTCGGGGTGGAGAGTCCAGGCGTTGAGGGTGAGGGCGAGGGCGGCAGTGGTGAGGAGGGCGAGTTGGTAGATTGGTAGATTGGTAATTGGTAAATTGGTAATTGGTAAATTGGGAATTGGTAGATTGGTAATTGGGTGGTTGGTGTCCAAATGTACCAATTTACCAACTACCAATGTGGTGATGTCGCGGATGATGGTCCATGCGCCAGTGAAGATGAGGAGGAGGTAGAAGGGGAGAGGAGGGGACATGTACCAGCGAAAGATGAGGGGGTTGGCGAGGGCAAAGACGGCAAAGTAGGCGAAGGGGTAGGCGGAGAGCGACCAGGTTCTGTGGTTGCGGCGGAAAGCGTCACGGCTGCCGAGGGCGCACAGGGCCAGGTAGAGGACGAGCAGGACAAAGACGCCATAAGGCGATATGACCTCGCGTTCGAAGAAAGGCGTGGCGTAGGTTTGTAGAAGGCGCACGAAGGCGGAGCCCGGCGGCAGGCGGTAGGCAGCGGACTTGGCGGCGATGGATGTGGTCAGCGGGTTGCCGAAGTAGAGGGTGCCAAAGATCAGCCAGGGGATCAGAAGTGCCAGTGTAGTCAGCCCTTCGCGCCAGGGGATTTTCCGCCTTGCGACGGTGAGGTCTAGCCACAGCAGGCCCAGCAGGATGGCGGTATCGGGCCGGACCAGAAGCGCCAGGGTGGATAGGATGATCAGAGCGCGGGGTTTCACGATTGTGTGGGCATAGGCGGCGGCCAGGAGCAGCGCGATGGCCAGGTCGGTCTCCATCCCGCCGACGGCGAAGGTGACGCTGTAGGGAGTCACTGCCCAGAGCAACGCAACAGCCACGGCGGGCGCGCGATGGCCGGCAAAGCGTTTGCCCAAGACATAGAGCAGCCCGACGGAGAAGGCACCGGCCAGGGCGTTGATCCCCAGAGCCAGCGTAGGAAAGTCGCGGAAGCCACTCACCAACGCCAGTCCGGCCAGCAGCAGGGTGTACAGCGGCGTGGTGGTGCCCAGCACGCGCTCGCCAAGGTTGTAGACGAAGCCGCGACCTTCGACGATGTTGCGGGCATAGCGGAAGGTGATGTAGGCGTCATCTACGGTGCGCTCACCCGGCACCAGGCGGGCAGTCAGCGCGATGAGCATCAGCACAATGAGCAGAAACCGATCAAGGTGCTTGGGCCCTGAACTGCGGGATTCGGATTCGTTCGTCTGCATCGCTCGTGGATTATAACCTCGATTGACAGGATGACCAAATCGGCACAAGGGGACGGCAGGCAGCGGCTTGCTCGCTGTGTGATGGACAGGCACCGGTTGACGGTGGCGATACCGTTTGTTGTCGTTGCAGCGGTTCATTTGTTCACCCTGATGCGCTTCCCGCCCGTCTTTGTAGATGAAGGCTGGCAGGCCAGTCGAGCCTGGGCCCTCCTTCACACGGGGCGGGCCTTTGGTAGTCTGGATCCCGGTGTTCTCAAGCAATTCGAGTGTTATTGGGCTTTTTATCCGTGGCTTCCCAGCGCGCTTCAGGCGTTGAGCCTGCGGACGGCCGATTCTCCCTCTCTCTTTCCGATGCGATTGCTGTCCTTGTTTTTTGGCCTCTTGTTGCTTGGTGCCATCTATGCCATTGGCCGGCATTTGTATGGGCGGAACACTGCTCTCCTGGCGGTACTTCTCGTAGCGGTATCCTGGCCTTTTTCCAACTCTGCTCATATCGCCCGCGTTGATGTGATGGCAGCGGCATTCGGTTTCACTGCCGTCGCGTTGTATCTGCACAGTCGCCCGCCACGCTGGTGGATGAACTTGCTTTCTGGGTTGTGTGTGGGCCTGGCGTTCGAAATCCACCCTCACGCTGCGCTTTACGGGGTCACTATTGTGGCGCTGTATTTCCTTCATAGGCGCTGGACAGCGTTACGCGAAGCCACGTTCTGGGGGTTTGTCGCTGGTGCAGGAGCGGGACTGGTCTGCTATGCGGTGTTCCACATTCTGCCTTCCCCGCAGACCTATTGGAAGACCGGTGGGCTGATCTTTGGTCCAGGGTACACGCCCCCGATATTGCAGCCGAATGTGATCGCTTCATCCATTGTGGATATGGGCCGACTGCTTTTTTCCCTCTACCCGCTTCTGATGCCGCTTATCGTCTGGGCGACCCTCGTGTTGGTGAAGGAGCGCTCCAGAGAAGCGATGACGTTGATCGTCTTGAGCGGGGTGCTCCTCGGGGCTGCCGTGTTGTTGATGCGTAGCAAGATGCTCTATTCTGCGATCCTGTTCACGCCCACCATAGACTTGATGGTGGCGGCTTTGATCGCTGCGGTCGGCCGGCAGCCCTGGCGGGGGTTGCCCCTGGACTATATTCGCCGTACCCTGGTTTGGGGAATCGCCTTGGGATCGGTTGCCGTCAATCTGTTCTTGCTCCTCCGGTATGATTTCTGGGAAGCCTATCGAGATGTAGAGCGGCGCGTTATGGGGATTGTGCAGCAAGGCGACTCGGTCATGGCTCCGCAGACTTATTGGTTCGGCCTGTACGATCACGAGTATTATTCCTGGCAGGAGTTGGTCTGGTATCGTCGCTATGACCCAAGTATGAGTCCGAATGATGTGCTACAACGTCTCCGCCCCGACGTGCTCATCCTGGATGGCAGTTGGGATTACTTTATCTCCGACGAGCCCGGTGACGACATGCGCTATGCCAGTCTATGGATTCCCAGGAGCGAGATGGAAACGTTTCTAGATACGCATGCTTCTCTGATTGCCGAGTTCGACAGCGGTTATTGGGGCCTCGTCCGTGCGTATCGCATCACTTGGGAGGAGAAATAAGAGGCGGACATGAACAATACTGGCCTACCCCATTCGACCTGTTCCGTCGTCGTCCCGGTCTATAACAGTCAGCAGATATTGCCCGTGCTTGTGGAACGCCTTGAGCGGGTGCTCCCGGGCCTTGCGGCCTGCTTTGAGGTGATTCTGGTGAACGATGGCAGCCGGGATGGGAGTTGGCAAGCGATCTGCGATCTTGCCGGGTGTCATCGCTGGATCAAAGGCATCAATCTGATGCGCAATTATGGCCAGCACAATGCCCTGCTTTGCGGGATTCGGGCAGCGCGATACGAGGTGATCGTGACTATGGACGATGATCTCCAGCACCCTCCAGAGGAGATCGGGAGGCTGCTGGACAAGTTAGCCGAGGGATATGATGTCGTGTACGGGACGCCACGAGCAGAAATGCACGGGTTCTGGCGGGATTTGGCTTCACGTATCACCAAACTGGCTCTGCAAAGCACGATGGGAGCCGAGACGGCGCGTCAAGTCAGCGCATTCCGGGCCTTCCGGAACAAGGTGCGCGATGCCTTTATGTATTATCAGGGGCCGTTCGTGTCCCTGGATGTCCTCTTGACCTGGGCAACGGCACGCTTTACCGCCGTCCCTGTACGTCACGATCCACGTTATGTTGGCCGATCCCATTATACCTTTCGCAAATTGGTGACTCATGCAGTGAATATGGTGACCGGCTTTAGTGTTTTGCCGTTGCAGTTTGCCAGCCTGGTAGGTTTTGGCTTCACGCTGTTTGGTCTGGCGGTATTGGGTTATGTCCTTGGTCGCTACATTGCACTGGGGGGAAGTGTACCCGGCTTTCCGTTTCTGGCGTCCATTATTGCTATATTTTCGGGGGCCCAGTTGTTTGCATTGGGTATCATCGGAGAATACCTTGCCAGGATGCATTTTCGTATGATGGAGCGCCCTGCTTATGTGGTGCGTGAGACATTGAACCTGGACCAGGATTGAGCGATGCCGCCTTCACAACTCTGTCAGTTTTTGCGGTGGGATACAGAATTCTTCGGTTATCGCATCGCCCGTGTTGTTGGGCATTGCCTGGACAGAGAGCGCGTCAAGGCGATTCTTCAGTGGTGTGAGGATCACGCTATCGAATGTCTTTACTTCTTGGCCGATCCAGGAGATCCCGAGACGGTAAGCCTGGCGGAGGAGTATGGTTTCCATCTGGTGGATGTCCGTGTTACGCTGCAATGTGATCTCGGCGATTGGGAGCCGTGCGACGGGCCACAGTCTGTAGTGCAGGTACGGCGAGCACGCCCAGGCGACGATCCGATCCTGCAAGCGATTGCGCGAACCGCTTATCACGATTCTCGCTTCTACTTCGACCTCGGGTTTTCAAGGGAATCGTGCGCGGCTCTTTACGAGACATGGATCAGACAGGACTGCGAGGGGGAGGCCGATGTGGTGCTCGTGGCCGAGGTGGACGGTCGCCCGGTCGGCTACGTCACCTGCCATCTGGACGATGATAGAGTTCACGGTCGCATTGGCCTCCTGGGGGTGGCCGAAGAGGTTCGCGACCGTGGGGTGGGACATACCCTGGTTTGTCAGGCATTGCGTTGGTTTCAAGAGCAGGATGTCCGGACGGTCAGTGTCACGACGCAAGGCCGCAACGTTGCTGCGCAACGGTTGTATCAACAATGTGGTTTCTTGACCGAGTCTGTGTACATCTGGTATCACAAGTGGATGCATCGAGCCTCGCAGGTGTGATGTGAAAAGATACGAGATTCCGTTCAATCGGCCGTCATTGTGCGGCAATGAACTGCGCTATATTGCCCAGGCCGTCGAGTACGGTCATGTAAGCGGCGATGGGCCGTTCACCAAGAAGTGTCAAGGGCTATTGGAGCAGGTCCTGGGTGTTCCCAAGGTGCTGCTGACGACCTCTTGCACCGATGCGCTAGAGATGGCCGCCCTATTATTCGATATCCAGCCTGGGGATCAGGTTATTGTCCCTTCATTTACCTTCGTCTCCTCCGCCAATGCGTTCGTTCTGCGCGGCGCGTGGCCGTTTTTCGTGGATATTCGTCCAGATACGCTGAACCTGGATGAAGCACAACTGGAGCGCTTCGTGTCACCTCGCACCAAGGCGATCGTGCCTGTGCACTATGCCGGCGTGGGATGTGAGATGGACGCCATTCTGGAGATCGCCGAGCGGCAGGGTGTGGCCGTTGTCGAAGACAACGCTCATGGATTGTTCGGCAAGTACAAGGGTAGATACCTGGGGACTTTTGGAGGTCTGGCTACGCTGAGTTTTCACGAGACTAAGAATATCATCTGTGGTGAGGGCGGGGCGTTGTTGATCAACGATGTACGGTACGTCGAACGCGCCGAGATCCTCCGCGAGAAAGGTACCGACCGCAGCCGATTCTTCCGCGGCGAGACGGACAAGTATACATGGGTGGACATCGGTTCCAGCTATCTGCCTTCTGATATCCTTGCTGCGTTCCTCTATGCCCAACTCGAGGCGCGCGAGCGGATTCAGGCTAAACGACAACAGGTGTGGGAGTATTATGCAGAACATTTGCGGGATTGGGCCAATGACCGCGGTGTGCGTCTGCCCATCGTTCCCGCTTCTTGCGAACAATCCTATCACATGTTCTACCTGATTATGCCGGACCTGCAAGCGCGCACTCGGCTGATTTCCCATTTGGCCGAGCGAGGTATCTTGAGCGTGTTTCACTATCTACCGCTGCACCTTTCGCCGATGGGGCGCAAGTTCGGTGGCACACCTGGGGATTGTCCCGTGGCGGAGGATGTGGGCGAGCGTTTACTGCGCCTTCCGTTCTATACTGATCTGACTCGAGATGAGCAGGATAGAGTGATCGAAGCGATCCGTTCCAGCGGTGTTTGAAACGTACTCCTCGAGAGGCAGACGTGAGTCCCAAGGCAATTGAGCGGATGGTGTTCGCCTTTCTGATAGCGTTCTTTTCGTTGATCGCCGCTTTGCGCATTGATACCATTGATGGGGCGCTGGTGTACCAGGTGGCCCGCAGTATGGCAAGCGGGGATGGGTTCGCTGTCCCTGCGCCGCAAGACGATCGCGGGGCACACGGTGATTGGGGAGTAGACGGCCGTTTCTACGCTCCGTATGCGCTGGGGGCTTCGCTTTCCGTGCTCCCCTTCTATTTGCTCGGAGAAGCGGTTTATCGCATCACGGGTTGGGGGACGCTGGGGTATGTGACCCGGGTTGCCGTATCGTTGCGCAATGTGCTGGTTGGGGCGCTGACAGGTTGTGTACTCTTGAGGCTGGTGTGGCGATTGGGTTATCCAGAGAGAGCGGCCGTTATCGCTGCGCTGGCCGGGGTACTGGCGACACCTTTCATCCTCTACGTGAAGACGATGTTCAGCGAGCCGCTCCTGACACTGCTTCTGCTCTGGGCGTTTCTGGCGGTATTACAGGCAGAGCAGGGAAGCCGGGGGGGCTGGTTCGTTGCAGGGATTGCTTTGGGGTGTGCCTCGTTAGTCAAACCTGCGACGCTGGCCGTCGTCCCGGTTTTTCTCGGCTACGCGATCTGGACTCGGAGCGGTAGTGCGCGGTGGAAAGCGCCGCTGGAAATGGCGACGCCGATCCTGTGTGGTGTTCTTATCACCGGCTGGTACAATGTCGTCAGATTTGGCTCACCGGTTTCGACGGGCTATCGTGGCGTTCGGTTCGATCAGCCGCCCTGGATTGGGCTATACGGCCTATTGCTCAGTCCTGGCAAGGGCTTGCTCTGGTTCTGTCCTCTCGTTATCGCCGGCGCGGCCGGCCTGGTGCGGCTGTTTGCCCGTCGACCCCAACATGCTCTCTTGATCATTGCCGTAGTCATTCCGTTCCTGGGGGTGCATTCGGTCTACCGGGAATGGCATGGTGGAGGGGGATGGGGCCCGCGCCTGATTCTGCCGCTCATACCGTTGCTGACACTGCCCGCGGCGGAATGGTTCGGCAAGACGGACGGCGGGCGGCCTGTACAGTTGATGTTGGCGCTGGTGCTGGTCCTATCGCTGCTGGTGCAGGTGCCGGCGGTGCTCGTCCACTGGGGACGCGCGGCGCAGGCCGTCTACGACGCTTCGGCCTCGCAGACCGAATACGCGTACCGTATTGCTTACCGTGTGGCCGATTCTTCCTTGTGGCGCCAATGGGTCAGTTTGATGGAGGTGAGTTCGTTGATGCGCGACCCCCAACGGCGCCTCGCCGTCATCCAGGCCGCACGGGAATTGGGGCGGGAACAGGCCTGCCTGCCCACCTCTGTCGCGGACAACAATGACGAACTGACGGCGACGGTGGGCTACCTGGCCTTCAATACTTTCGATTTTTGGTGGATCTATTGGATCATACTGGGAGCGCCGTGGTGGTCCGTGATCTGGGTTGTTGCAATCTTGTTATTGGTGTTCGGTTGGTCCGGGTGGCGCGTTTTTAGGTGGCTGAGAGCCGGGGAATGAGGAGCGTAGCGTGAATCGGTATTATCGGATCGGCCTTTTGTTTCTGGCGTTGGCGACGACGTTCTTCTGGCGCCTGCTGCTTGCACCGGAAGGGTTCCTTTACCGTCCCAATAGCTCCTATTCTGACCTGACCATCACGCACTGGCCCAACGCGTTGTTTATCCGCCAGGCGCTCGCCCGTTGGGGACAGGTGCCGCTCTGGCGACCGCTGATCCTGGGCGGTGAGCCTTTCGCCGCCAATCCGCTCTCCGGCCTGTGGTATCCGCCCAACTGGATGCTCCTCGTTCTTCCGCTGACTCCTGCTTTCAATCTGCTTTTCATCCTGCACACGGGCTGGGTCGGGCTTGGTGGCTATTTCCTGGCGCGTGCGAGCGGCGCTTCGCGTGCGGGGGGGATGCTCGCCGCCTTCACGCTGATGTTCGCCCCCAAAGCCGTCGCGCACCTGGCTTCGGGCCACGTGGGCCTGTACTGCGCCTGGGCGTGGCTGCCGTGGGTGCTGTTGGCCGTGCGGCGCATAGTGGAGCGGGGCAGCCCAGGGGATGTGGCAAACACAGCGGTCTGCGCAGCGATGTTGATTCTGGCCGATGTGCGGTTGGGATTCTATGGGGGTCTGGCAGCGGCGGGGTATTGGGTGGTGTTGGTGATTAGGGATTGGGGATTGGGGATTAGGAGTACCAGGTCAGTGCCTGATCTCCAACCCCCAATCACTAATCACTTGCTCACAGGTGCGGGTGCTATCGTGCTGACAGGGATGTTGATTGCGGTGCAAATGCTGCCGCTGGCGATGGTTTCGGGGCGGCTCAACCGCGGTGGGCTGACGCTCGAAGAGAGCGGTATCGCTTCCCTTCCGCCGCGCTATCTGGTGGGGCTGTTGATCGCCGATCACGGGGGCTTTCAGGAGTGGATGACCTATGTGGGGGTTGTGGGGCTGATGCTTGCGGTGGTAGGGCTGTGGCGGTGGCGCAGCCGTGAGCGTTGGTGGTGGGGTGGGGTGGCGTTGGTCGCGGGGGTCTACTCGTTGGGCCTTCATACCCCGCTCTATGGCCTGCTCTACCGCGTCATCCCGCCGTTGGGCTGGTTGCGGGGGCCGGCACGGGCATGGTTTCTGGTCGTGGCAGCGGTGGGCGTTTTGGCGGCGCAGGGGCTGACGGCGGTGGAAGGGGCGACCACGCGGGGGCGGGCCTTGTGCCTGTCCTGG
The DNA here is from genome assembly GCA_034432855.1 of Anaerolineae bacterium. Lineage (GTDB taxonomy): Bacteria > Chloroflexota > Anaerolineae > B4-G1 > B4-G1 > DAOUBA01. Next base: position 12,663 of record DAOUBA010000154.1, read on the forward strand.
GCGACCGCGGGGAGGGTGATCACAAGGGTCGCCCTTACGGTGGCACTGGTGGGCGGGATCGGAGGGGCGATGCTGCGGCTGCCGGCTAACGTCGTGATCGCGGCGGTGATGTGGCCGCTGATGGGGATGTTTCTCCTGCTGCGGGTCGGAGGTCGCTTACGGGCGCCGCTCTTTGCCGGCCTGACTCTGGCCCTGGCGCTGGCCGATCTGTGGATCGTCGGGTTCACGCTCTACCGGGTGCGTCCGGCGGAGGAGGTGCTTGCAGAAGGCCGGGAGGCGGCCAAATGGCTGGCGGCGCAGCCGGGCCCCTTCCGGGTCTATTCTCCGAGTTACTCTGTTCCCCAGCATACCGGCGCGTTCTATGGTATCGAGATGGTAGACGGCGTGGATCCGTTCCAATTGGCCGATTATGCCGCGTTTATGCGTCGGGCGACGAGGGTGGATATTCCTGGTTACAGTGTCACCATTCCATCGTTCCCTGCGTTGGCGACCGGGGCGGATATGTTGCAGGCCCATCAGGGAGTGGCGCCTGACCTGGAGTTGCTTGGCCTCCTGAACGTGCGCTATCTGGCGGCGGCCTATCCGATGGAGGCGGAAGGGCTGACGCCGTTGGGTGTACATGGTGGGGTCTATCTGTACCGCAATGAGTTGGCTTTGCCGAGGGCGTTTGTGCAGGGGGGCGAAGGAGCGGGGGAGCAGGGGAGCATAGGGGAGCCGCGCATTGTGGAGTGGACACCGAATCGGATCGTGCTCGAGGCGGCGGGGCCGGGGCTGCTGGTGCTGAGCGAGGTGTACGATCCCGATTGGCGGGCAGCGGTGGATGGACGGATGGTGCAGATCGAGCCGTATGAGGTGGTGCGTGGCGTGCACCTTGAGGGTGGAGCGCATCGGGTTGTTCTGACCTACTGGCCTCGGGGGCTGAGTGCGGGGATCGGTCTGACGGCGGCAGGATGGAGTTGTGTGGCGGCACTGCTACTCGTCGGCAGGAGGCATGGCGGTGGAACCTGATGATAGGCAATTGAATCCCACACCTGCGACGTGGGCTGACGTGTTGGCGGCGGTGCTCATCTTTACGCTGTTCGTGGCAGCGGGGGTGGCGATGGTTCGTCAGTACGGTCTGACCTGGGATGAACCAGAAAACCTGGTGGTGGGAGAACGCTATCTGGCCTTCTTTCGCACCGGCGACGTGACGTTGCTCGACTTTGGCCGGCCGCGCCCGGAGGTAGATAACCCCGACGGGCTGCATCTGCGATTGCTCGACAGCCATGCTCACCCGCCGTTGCCGAACATCGCTGCCGCATTTACCGGCCGCTTGTTTGGACGCTGGACGGGCTGGCTCGACCCGGTGGATGCCCGGCATGTGGCGATCATTGGGATGGGCGGGCTGACCCTGGCCGTCGTCTATCTGTTCGCTCGTGAGGCCTTTGGGCGATCTGTGGCGGTTCTGGCAGTGGTGGCGTTGGCACTATTTCCGCGCTTCGTGGGCGACACGCACTACAACCTGAAAGACATTCCTAAAACACTCTTCTTCGCACTCACGCTGTGGACGCTTTGGCATGGCGTGGTCTTCCGCCGAGCGCGGTGGGTTGTCGTGGCCGGACTGGTGCTGGGGATGGGCTTGAGCGTCCGGCCCAATGTGGCGCTGGCGGCGGTGGCAGGCGCTTTGTGGGCATTGCTGCGTGTACGGTTCTGGTGGCCCCAGCGGCGGGTTCGTCTGGCGCTTTTCGCCGTTCCGTTGATTGCGACGGTCGGTTTCTTCTGTGCCTGGCCGGCGATGTGGATTGCACCTGTCGTGACCGTCCGACGAATCTGGGAATACTGGGTTTGGCTGGGTCTTACGGGACGAAAAGGATGGACACCTTACCCGGTCTTGGCACTGGCGTTCACGACCCCCTTGCCCACGCTGCTGTTGGCCTGTTGGGGGGCGGTTGGCGGCTTGCGTTTGGGGCGTGGCGACGCGCATCGTTCCCTGGTCCTGCTCGGATTGTGGCTGGCGCTGCCGCTGGTGCGCGTCAGTATGCCGGGGATGAACGTTTACGACGGCATCCGTCATTTCTTGGAAGCCGTGCCTGCCCTGGCGATCCTGGCCGGCCTGGGCGTGGGCGAGGTGGTATGGCTGGTGACCGGTGTATTCAGGCGGCTGCCATCTCGTATCGTGCAGGCGGCCGCTGCGCTGCTGTTTATCCCGGCGCTGATTGACCTGTTGCGGTTCTCGCCTTACGAGATTGCCTATTTCAATCGGCTCATCGGTGGGCTGCCGGGCGCTCAGGCGGCAGGTATCCGGGATGCGGCCGACTATTGGGGCACTTCCTACCGGCACGGATTCGCGTGGCTAGGTGAGCATGCTCCCTCCGGCGCACTGCTCTACATGCCGCCGGGCCAGCGTCACCTGGCCGAGGCCGTACGCGGGCTCTGGCTGCGCGCCGACATTCGTCTGGTGGCCGAGGGTGACCCTGCCGACGGCCCGGTCTATGTACTCTACACCAGGCGCCCAACCGAGTACGGCGTTGTAGATCGTTACTGCCGGGCGCACTTACAGCCGGTGTATGCAATCGCTGTGGACGGCGGAGTGATTCTGGAACTCTTTGCCTTATCGCCAGAAGAGTGGCGAGAGATTCCCTCCTCGTGACGCGGGGAGGGTTAGGGTATTGCCTACCTAATGCGGATGTGAACTGGATCGTCGTGGCCGGTTTCCTCTGGGCCGGCTCACGCCTGGCCGGTGTGCGGTTGTGATTCTATGGAGTGCCGGCAGTGGCGGGATGGCGGCCGGTTCATTGAAACGCCTGTAGGCTCTCAAGTTGTGACGAATAGGCCGGTTGTGGTTGCTTTGGGGGGTGTATCCACAGGGCCATGGCTACCTGGACAAGCAAATAGCCCACGTATTGTGTGTTGACAAAGCGTCCCAGAAAGATTGCGGTAGAAAAGAAGACCGTTTGGAATGTCAACGCGGCCTGTAGACTACCCAGTCGCCATGTCAGGTAGCCCGTCACTGCGAGCATGGTAATCAGGATAGGCCAACCAATCGCAGGGATGACGGTCGCTATAGATGGCGGTAGCATGGCCTGGAGACTCATTCCGCTGATGGGCCAGCTATCGGGTATTCCCCCTATGAGGAACAGTACTGTATCCTCGATGAAGGCGCGCGGGTTCCATAACAGAAATGGCATTACAAAGATGGCGAGCGGTATGAGAAAAGCGACGATGGGGCTTAGAGTGTCCTTCAGTGTGCGTGGATGTTCCGTCGCCAGCCAATGGATAAAGAGGAAGGGCATGGCTACGCCTGCGATTTGCTTGGTGGCAATCGTAAGACTCAAACTTAGGAAGGCCAATGTCCATCGTCGCTGCGAGGCGAAGAGGCAAGCATATAACCATCCCACAATGATCAGGGCATCGAGATTACCGTAGGTGTAAGCGACGATGAGTAGAGGGTTCAGGCCAATGACGGTGCATAGAGCGTTGGTCTCGTGTCGTGTTGTCGTTATCTTGGTCGCCAGAATAAGGCTGATGAGATAGGCTGCGAGTAGAATAAGGCGATGGTCGTACCAGTGGACCAAGGGGCGTACCATTTCTCCTGGCACGGCCAAAAGGAATGCCAAAGGCATATAGGCGAAGTGATGCAGGGCGGGATTGACATCAAGGCCAGCCCAGGAAAAATCCCAATCGGCCAGAGGGGTATTCAGATAGTTTTCGACGTAGGGGTTCTTGCCGGCTAATATGAAGCGGGCTGCTGCTTCCACCTGGATCAGGCTATCTTGGGCGAAATGGACCGGTGTGGAGCGGGCCCGTTCCACCATGAGCAGTACTGTGGGTAGGATCACGAGCGTACTGATCGCCGTGGCGATGATGGCCGTTTGTGCGCGGGGGACGAGTCGGATGATCTGCGGTTGGGGCACGGCGGCAGCCACATCTAGCGCCATATATGACAACGCGCAGAGTACGAGGAATGCACTCAAGATGTTTTGGTTGACGTAGACGAAGAATAGGGCTACCAGTAAGAACGCAAGCGTGTCGCAACGGAAGACGGGCTGGTACTTGTTCTGTTTCATTGCGATGTCCGGGTTTCGCCAAAGGTTGCTATTAGTATAACACAGTGTATACAAGCAGAACAGTGCGAATGGCGATGGGATGGCATAAAGGTTGGGTAGCATGCACGGTCGTTATTGTCGCTGTGATGGCGTTGTTGGCGCCTTGGTTGTTCGACCGTGAACTGGCCATCGTCTCACCGACCCAATTGGGCACGGATTTCATCACGAAGCAGTGGCCGAATGCGACTTTTGTCGTTCGGGCCGTGCAGCAATGGGGCGAGATACCCTTATGGCGTATTGCGGCGATGGGGGGTGTCCCCATCATCGGCAATCCCTCGATGTTGTTGCTATATCCACCATATTGGCTCGTCTTCTTGTTCCCTATAGGTTGGGCTTTCACTTTATATTTCGCGCTGCACCTGGTGTGGGCCGGGTGGGGTGTCTATGGCTTGGCACGCCAGGTGTTACGGCTGTCATCCGGTGCTGCGCTGCTCGCTGCTCTGGCATTTGCCCTCTCGGCCAAGATGGTGGCTCACCTGGGAGGCGGCCATATTGATATTGTTGCAGCAGTGGCATGGCTGCCGTGGCTCTGGTGGGCTGTGGATCGGTTGGCGCGGCAACCGGATTGGCTGTCTCTGGTGGGCGCTGCCGTGTCCGCAGCAGCACAGGTGCTGACCCATCTGCCGACCCTGTGGTTGAGTGCCTGGGTAGTAGGTGGGTGGTGGTTGTATGTCCGGGTCGCCGACCGGGGACCAGAGGCTTTGCGGCGATGGTGGCGATGTGCGTTTGCCGGGTTGGGCGCATCCGTGCTCGCGCTGGGGCTGGCGGCAGCGCAGTTGTGCCCAATGGTGGAATTGCTGCCGTTCGCCACCCGGAGCACCATGACGCTCGCCGAAGCGAGTCGGTATGCCCTGCCGGTGCCGTTGTTGATCGGACTGATTTTTCCTATGGCGTTGGCTTTCCCCGAGTGGGTCATTTATCCGGGGGTTGTGACGTTAGCGCTTGTCCCGGCCAGTGGGTTGGCACGCAGGTCGGTCAGGGGCTGGAGTTTCCTCCTCGCGCTGGCTATCGTTGGTACGGTCTTCTCCCTGGGTCAGGCGACACCGCTCTATACGGGGCTCTTCCGTGTGTTGCCAGGGATGACCTGGCTGCGGGTGCCTGCACGGGCTATGTTCCTGGTTCAACTGGCGTTGGCGTTGTTGGCTGGTGTGGGATGGGATGGTGTAAGGGAAAAGCCTTCTCCGGCGCTTGTGAGTTGGTGGGTATTGCTGGTATTGCTGGCAGCGGTTGGTACAGCATGGGCAGAATGGTTCCCCGGAGTCGTCATGATGTCCATCGGCAGCCTTGTTGTGGTGGTTGGGATGGTGGCGGTGCTGATGATGCGCTTACGTGTCCGACTATCCCGGCGGTATGCACTGGCTGCTTTGGCGACACTGGCTGTGTGTGAGGCGGTGGCTCTTTCGCCACAATTGATTGCCCGTGATCGGGTAGACGACCTTACGGCACCTATGCCCGTAGGCCGTTTTCTGGCCGGGCAGGACGGGCAATTTCGGGTCTACTCGTCGCACGGGTTGATCTCGTTGGCGCAAGCCGTTGCCAATGGGTTGGAGACCGTGGATGGCAACGACCCGTTCCAACTCGGTTATTACGTGCGCTGGGCCAATGTCGCCGGTGGGTGCGATCTCGAGGTGTATTCGGTGAGTGTGCCGGCTTGTGCCACTGATGAGGTGGATCCAGGGGCGTACTTGCGTGCACTGCCGGAGCCAGTTCTGCTGGGAGTGGCCAATGTGCGCTATGTGGTTGCCGATCATGACTTGCCCCATTGGGCATCTCCGATCTGGCAGGATGGTGCGGTGCGAGTCTATGAAAACCCGGCTGTGTTACCTCGTGCTTTCGTTGTGCCCACGATCGAGATAGAGGCCGACGACAGCTCTGCATTGGCATTGCTTCGGGCGCGGGGACCTGCAGTCGTGGCCGTACTTGCCGATGCTCCTTCCCGCGCACCGTCTGCCGGTGGAGTATATCGTCCGGCGCGAGTGGTGCATTGGGCTCCGAATCGCATCGAGGTGCACGCTGATGGGCCGGGATGGCTGGTGGTGAGTCAGGTGTGGGCGCCGGGGTGGCGGGCATACGTGGATGGTGTGCGAACTGAAATGTATCGGACGAATGTGGCATTTTGCGGTCTGGCGCTTCCTGCCGGTTCCCACGTTGTGATGCTGGAATATGCCCCTACAGGCTGGGTGTGGGGCCGTTGGGTCAGTCTGGTTACTGTATTTGGTGTGGTTGCGGGATCCCCGGTCGCTCTATGGGGGCATCGTCGTGACAGGAGGATGGGGCGCGTTTCCCAAGATGTGGTTTTTGGGTTATAGTAGGTGGGGGTATGACGATGCGACACTGGCTGCTCCGGTTCGACACCCGCCGCCTGGCAACGGCGATTCTCTTCGTCGCGCTGTTCACGATGGCGGTGCGCGTTCCGGTGGATACCGATACCTGGTGGCACCTCGCCGCTGGGCGACAAACGCTGGCAAACGGTCATATCCTTCAAACCGACCTCTTCTCCCATACCCGCTATGGCTCGCCCTGGGTCAATCACAGTTGGCTCAGCCAGATCATTCTCTACTGGCTGTTTGCGCGTTTCTCCTACGCCGGCCTGGGGTTGTGGATGGCGGCCGTGGTGACCGTTGCCTTCGCCCTCGTCTACCTGCAGATGGAAGGCGGCCCGTTTGTGCGGGCGTTCATCCTCATCCTGGCAGCGGCAACCTCGGCGGTGGTGTGGATCGCCCGTCCGCAATTGCTCTCGTTCTTGCTGACGGCAGTGGTGGCGTACGTCCTGTACCTCTTCAAGTGGCGGCGGGTAAACCGGCTATGGCTGCTGCCGCTCGTCTTCATCCTGTGGGTCAACCTGCACGCCGGGTATGCACTGGGCTTTATGGTGCTGGCGGCGTTCGTCGCCGGCGAGGTGTTCAATCGGGTGTGGGGGCTGATTCTCGTTGAGGAGATGAGGAGATGGGGAGATGAGGGGAGGGGGAGTAACGACTCTTCATCTCCAGTGCTCACGTGGTGGGGCATCGGGCTCATCATTGGCGTTGCTATCATCTCGGCATTGCTTTTGGTTGTGAACCCCAATACGACCCGGATGTGGACCTATTATCTGGACACGGTGCGCATCGGCGTGTTGCAGGATTTCATCCAGGAGTGGCGTTCGCCCGACTTTCATCCGCTCTACACGCAACCCTTCATCTGGCTGCTGCTGGCGACGCTGGCTGCGATGGGGCTTTCGGGCCGGCGGGTGGACGGCAGCGACCTGGCGCTGGTGGGGATGTTCGCCTACGCCTCGCTCCTGGCCGGGCGCAATTTTGGCCCCTTCGCGCTCGTGACGGCACCGGTCTTGAGCCGTCACGTCACTCCGAGCCTGCACCGGCTCGGTGTCGCGTTGCACCGGCGAGGCGTCACGCTGTTCTCCCCCGCCTCCCCGCCTCCCCGCCCCTCTGTACAGAAGGGTGTGATCAATCTGCTGCTGCTTGCGCTGATCGTCGTCCTGGCGTTGGTAAAGGTTCGCATTCCACTCACTCCCGCCTTCAATGAGCAGGAGCAGCGTAAAGGGCTGCCGGTGGGCGCGGTAGAATGGATCCGCCAGTACCGTCCTCCGGCGGAGATGTTCAACCCCTACAATTGGGGCGGCTACCTGATCTGGGCGCTGTGGCCGGATTACAGGGTCTTTGTGGACGGGCGCACCGATCTCTATGGGGATACTCTCTTGCGCCAGTACCTGGAGGTACAGTTGGGTCGCCCTGGCTTTCAAGATGTGTTGAAGGAATATGGCATCAATCTCGTGCTGACCTATCCCGATGATGGCCTTTCACAGCAACTGGCCTGTTCAGGAGAGTGGCGAGAGGTCTATCGAGACGGAGTGGCGGTCGTGTGGATGCGTGAGGAAGAGTGATGAAAAGACAATGGCTGCCGTTCCTCCTGTTCATCGCTTTTCGCCTGAGCCTGCTGGCCTTCTGGCCGGCGGATCAATTGGCCCGCTGGTCGGATTACGATTATTACTACGAGATTGCCGGATGGGTGAATGAAGGACGGCTTCCTTACATTCATTACTGGGTTGAGCACGCGCCACTGTTCCCGTTTCTTTCCGTCCTACTATATTTGCTGTTGCCGCACTATCCGGCCTATGTCGCCGGGCTGGCGTTAGTGCAGTTGGTTTTCGAAAGCGGGTCGTTTGTTCTACTCTGCCGATTGGCCCGACGGATACTGGGGGAAGAACAGGCAGAGCGGACGGCCTGGGCCTATGCGCTGCTCTTTGCACCAGTGGTGACGTGGTGGCTGAGTTTCGACTCGATCGCTACGTTTTTCCTGTTGCTTGCCGTTGAGCGGTGGGTGACCGGTTGCCGGTTGCAGTCGGCGCTGGCGTTGGGGATGGGAGGGCTGACCAAGTGGTTCCCGCTATTGCTCTTCTTGCCTGTCGCTCTCCGTTTACGGCGCAATTGGCGAGAGGCCATTGTTTATGCCGTGGTGGCTGTCGCTGTCCTCGGGCTGGTAGTGGGTTTGCTGGCGGTATTCAGTCCGACCTATACCCTGGCCTCGCTGCGCACCCTGGCTGGCCGCGCCTCCTGGGAGACAGTGTGGGCGCTCGTGGATGGCAACCTGAAAACGGGCAATTATCAGGGGAGTCGTCTCGACCCCGCTGCGGCGGCTTTGCCCCAGGGCAACCCGGCGCGCATTCCCATCTGGCTGACGACGCTCGTGTTCGGTGGGCTATATCTGTGGCTCTGGCAGCGGACATCTGGCCTGGAGGATGTCCGGCGGTTGTTCCGACTCACGGCTCTGACGGTGGTGCTTTTCTTCTTATGGTCGCGGGGCTGGAGCCCACAGTGGCTGGGGATGTTGGCGCCGCTCATGCTTCTGTCGCTGCCGCTGGAGCGGGCCGTGCTCTACCTGACGGTGCTGACCTTCATCAACATTGCCGAGTGGCCGGTATTGCTCTCGCGGGGGCTGAATCAGTGGCTCTACCTGACAGTGCCGGTGCGGACGGCGCTGCTGGTGTGTATGTCGGTGGATATGTGGCGGCGCTTGTGCAATGAGCGTCTGATCGGAGGCTGATGCATGGGCGTTTTCTCTCGCGTGCACCGAAACGTCACGGCTGTGCTCTTGTTGGGTGCTGTTGGCCTGCTCGTCTTTTGCGTCAATCATCTATTTGGTGCCTCATTGATGGGTGACATGGTCAATCGGGACTTGATGCACCTTTGGTTGGGGTCCAAGGCAGTAGTAATGGGACTCGATCCATACGATAAACAAGTGTGGCCCACACTGTGTGTGCGCTTCGGCAACACGATTTTTCAGGAGCCGGCATGCATTTATCCGATGTGGACGCTGGCCCTATTTGTGCCGATGGCATTGTTGCCCTTCTCCTGGGTTGTGCCTCTCTGGATGACTGCTAGCGAGTTGGCTTTAGTGGGGTCTATTTTCTTGCTCCTGGTTGTCATGCGTTGCCAGCATGAGCGGTGGATCGTCTTTTCAGCGTTTATAGGCAGCATGTTGTTCCGGCCGTTTATCGCCTCGCTCACGAGCGGGCAGATGGCTCCTTTCCTGTTGTTCATTGTGGCTGTTGCGTTGACGCTGTACGCGCGTGGGCAGAGTTTCTGGGCCGGTTTTCTGTTGGGATTGCTACTGATCAAGTTCCATCTGTTTGTCCTGTTTTTTCCAGCCGTGGGGTTGCTTTTCTTAGCACGGCGCGACTGGTGTGCATTGGGAGGGCTGGCTGCCAGCATTGCACTGCTTTTGGCTATCTCCTGGTTCGTCAGTCCCTGGTGGCCGCTGAGATGGATTGACGTGCGCGCCAAGACCGACTTGAGTTTCGCCACGCCGACACTTTGGGGACTGGCTTTCGATTGGATCGGGCCGACGTACTGGCCGCTTGCGGGGATATTAGCGGTGGCTGTGGTGAGCGGCGTAACGTTGTTCCTTGTCGTGCAGCACCGTGCCGATTGGCTTTTCGGTATTGGACTGGCGTTAAGCGGTTCGCTGCTGGTGACAATATATGCATGGAATTATGACCAGTTGCTTCTCCTGGCTCCGGCAATCGTGGCGTTCTGTTGCATGCGAGGTCGCCAGCCTTTCAGAATCATGGTGTGGTTGGGCTTGACATTTGCAGTGCCGTGGGGGCTCTTTTGGATCGCCAACCTGCGTGGCTTTGATTATTTGAGTGCCCTGGTCACCATTACGATCATGATGTACCTGTGCCTGGCCTGTTGGGCCGAACGGTGGGCGAAAGAGCATGAGGCGTCGGCTCTTTGAACTGGGCCTGCTGTTGCTCGCAGCGCTCGTCCGCCTGTGGGGGCTGGGCAGACAGTCCCTGTGGTTGGATGAGGCGTTTTCACACTGGTTTGCCACGCTGCCATTCAGGGTCTCATGGCAGGCGATGATCGTGGACGCGGTTCACCCACCGCTGTATTACCTGTTGCTCTGGCCGTGGCTGGTCGTGGCAGGCGGAAGTGAGTTTGCACTGCGCTTTCCCTCGGCTGTGGCGGGGGTGCTTACCGTGGCGCTTGTGCTGCAGGTTGGACGGCATTGGCTGGGGATGAGCGCCGGACACTGGGCGGCGCTGCTGCTGGCGCTCAACCCGTTTCACGTCTGGTATAGCCAGGAGGCGCGGATGTATGCGTTGTTGGGGCTGCTGTCGCTGGCGATTCTGCTCGCCTTCTGGCAGGCGCTGCGCTGCCGGCAATTCTGGGCCTGGGCTGCCCTGGCCGGGGTAAGTGCCCTGGCTTATGTCACCCATTACTTTGCACTGTATTTGCCCCTGGTGCAGTTTGTGTTCTTGCTGGCGACGTTTCGGCGCACTCATCGGGTGCTGGCCCGCTGGGCGATGACACAAGCGTTGGCCGTATTGCCCCTTGCCGGTTGGCTGGTCACTTTGTACACTTTTGGCGGGGGAACGTTTGGCATTGGCTGGATTCGCAAGCCGTACCTGGCCGATCTGCTGCGGACGCTGTGGTCGTTTGGAATGGCCTATGATGGCCACATGACCCTTTTGGTTGGGGCCGGTCTCTTGGTCTGGTGTGGGTTATGGGTTGGGGGACTGTGGCGGGGGCGGTTCGCACGAGGTGTGCGGCTGTTTTCATTCTTGGCGTTTGCCTTGCCGCCTGTGGTCACATTTCTGCTTTCTCAGCGTCGCCCGACTTATGTGGACCGTTTCTTCATTGGCAGTTTGCCCGTCTTTGTGCTGTTGGGCGCGGCGGGTTTGGCTCGTTTGCGCCGTCTGGTGGGGTGTGCGGCAGGGGTAGCTCTGTGTGGCTTGGGGTTATGGGGGGTGGTGCGTTTTCACACCGATCCCGTTTTTGCGAAGGAGGACTGGCGTGGGGCAGCGGCCTATGTGGCGATGCGCGAGGCGTCTGGCGACGCGCTGGCTTTGCGTCACTTCCAATACATGATCCCCTTCCGCTACTACTACCGCGGGGCGCTGGAGTCGGTCGCGGTCACGTTGAACCAGCAGACGACGCCGCTGGAAGCGATCGCCGCCGGCCACGAGCGGCTGTGGCTGATCTTGCGAGCGCGTCACGACGACCTGCATCATCTGGCCTGGGGTGAGCCGTTTGTGCTGGAGCGGGATGAGGGAGAGCCGCAGGTGCGGACCTGGATCGCCGCCTATCCGCCGAAAGAGACCTTGACCTCTTCAGGCGTGATGATCATGCGATTTGATAAGCCATAAACCCGCTCTGCTCGAGCGGAATTGTCAAACCCCGCTGCTGGCCTTTCACCTTGCTTGCAAACAGTAGTGCAAAAATGAAAGGAGAAAAGGAGAACCTATGCGACAAGGCCGACCTCCTTTCCAAAAATTAGACGCTCGGGCCTGGCTTAACCTTGCCATAGTTGCCCTCTGTGCTTTCTATGGAACCCTTTTGCTTGGGTCTCTCTATTTCGGGCTTTTCGTTTCCTTGGGAATGGATTTCTGCTCCTTTTGGGCTTCTGCCCAGATCGCCCGCTCAATGGGCTATGCCGCCGTCTATGACGTAGAAGTCCAGGCTCGATTCCAACAAGCCCTACAAGTGTATTTACCTCAGCCGTTCCGTTTCTCCACGTCTATACCGACTTTTTTCCCGCCTGTTTTTATCCTGCCATTTCAACTTCTCCTGGTTTTCAAGCCGTGGGTGGGATTCCTGGTGTGGACGGTTTTCAACTTCTTACTACTGCTCTGGTACCTGTGGTGGGCGTTCAGAATACTAGCCGGCCCCGAGGGCCGTCACTTGCTTGCTCTGACCCTGCTCTCTTTCGCCACCTACCGCAATTTCTGCACTGGCCAAGTTGGTGTCTGGTTGCTACTCTGTGTGGGGGAGTTTATGCGGAACCGGTTGAGCGAGAGGCCCTTTTGTAGCGGCCTCTGGCTGGGCGGCCTGCTGATCAAACCGCAGACTTTGCTCTTGCTTATCCCCGGTCTCTTGATTGGCCGGGAGTGGAAGTCTCTCGCTGGGCTGCTCGTTGCTTCGTTGTTCATCATGGGGCTTTCATTGGGGCTATCCGGAACGGAGGGGATGCTCGCTTTTGGACAGTTGTTGTACCGGCAGGGCTTATCGCCCTTCCCCGGCTCTGCTGCGTGGAGCATGGTAAACTGGCGGGCAGTCGGGATGCACCTGGGGGCGCTGATCCCAAAGCCGTTAGCAACAGGCCTCACTGTCATAGGGACAGTCGCAACGTTGGTCATTGGCCTAGCACTGTGGCGGTTTTACGTCCCCAGGTCACCCTATCTGGAATGGGTCCTGTTGGGAACTCTTGCGGCTACAGGAACCGTCGCTCCTCACTATCATAGTCATACAGCAATGATTCTGATCCCTTTGTTGCTGCAGTTGGTCGCTGAAGGGGAAATGTCCAAAAGGCCCCTGGCCGTCTGGGCGCTGATACCTCCAGCGATGACGATGCTGGCGCTGATTGTTTATACCATTGGGATGGTCTCGAAATCCATTCCGGAAATCACGGGAATGGACCCTTTTCTAACCGGAGCGACCATGCTCTTCCTTAGCCTCTATCTCGTCGGCAGAGCTGCTTGGCGTCTCTGGCGGATATCTGGAGCCGGCGTGAGAAGCGCCTCGTCGTCCCAGGGATAGGGAAATGGCCATGAGTCTGAAACGGGAACGGTGGATAAAGCTTGCGCTGCTTCTATTGACGATCCTTATCTATAGTGTAAGGGTATGGTGGATGGATGATGGGCGTTATGTGCTCTACGATGATGCTTTCATCTCATTCCGCTACGCCCGCAATCTGGCGAGTGGCTATGGCCTCGTTTTCAACCCCGGTCAGCGTGTGGAGGGGTATACGAATTTTCTGTGGGTTATCCTACTTGCCGGTGGTATTCGTCTGGGCGGTGATGCGATCTGCGTGGCTAAAGCGGCCGGCATCATGTGCGGCTTGGATGTGATTATATTGACCATGCTATTGGCCGGCCGGTTGGCTTCTGGGGCAGGTATCTGGGCCGTATGCCCCTCGCTGCTACTGGTAACCACAGCCAGCCTGCCCCGCTACGCCCTCTCGGGGATGGAAACCTTGATGTTCGCCATGTGGTTGTGTCTGGCATTGTGGTTGGATTTAGGTGAAAGCAGAGCCAGGGGGATACTTGCGGCGGTGTCACTGGCGCTGGCGTCGCTCACCCGGCCGGAGGGGGTGTTTTTCTGCAGTGTATGGGTCATGGCCCGGACCATTGAGCGTATCCTGCGTGGGGAGAGATACGTCGTGGCGTTTAAAGGTGGATTCTTGCGCCTGCTGACCTTTGGTTTGCTTTTCGCACCCTATTTTGCGTGGCGCTACATGTACTATGGCTATCTTCTGCCAAACACCTTCTACGCTAAGGTGGGAGGGTTGAGTGTAGCAGCCGTTGGGCGTGGGTTATATTATCTTTACAACGAACTGCTGATCCTAAACCTGCCCCTGGCGGTCTGGGGATCATTCGCACTGCTAGCCGCGAAACTTCGCGGTGTGCCGGCTGTGCTTTCCACTCTGGTAGCCTATCTGGCCTATGTCGTCGTCATCGGCGGTGATGATTTTAGCCCACATTCCGCACCTAACTGGTGTCCAGATAGCATTTTTCTACATTGGGGCCGAGGAGGCGGAGAATTTGGCGATGTACCGGTTTGAGGTTCAATACCTGCTGCCGGATCTCTTCCGGGGTGCG
>DAOUBA010000155.1:0-23115 GCA_034432855.1 Anaerolineae bacterium
ACGATCCAGGCCAACGGCAGAGCACGTCCGCGGTAGACCAGGCTCACCATTAGGGTCAAGCAGCCGCGTCCGACCTCACTGCCGTCCATCACCAATACAATCGGCAGGTGAGCCAGGCTCTGTAAATGGGCTGATTGCCATGCTCGCCGGGGCACACGGATTGGTTGAAGTCAACAAGCGGGTACGGCCCGATGTGGCACTGCAGCGGGCGTTCGGGCGCTCCGGCTGTGCAGAGCAATCGGTCATTCAGGATACCCTCGATGCCTGTAGCGCCGAGAACGTGGCCCAGATGGAAGAGGCCATGGCCCTTATCTACCGTGTGCACAGCCGAGGATACCGCCATCCCTACCAGCAGAGACGGCAACTGCTGGACATAGACCTTACCGGGCGGCCCTGCGGGCCGAAGGCGGCGTTTGCCAGTCGGGGCTACTTCCGCCACCCATGCAATCGTCAGGGACGTCAGGTCGGCTATGTCTTGGCCACCTACGAGAAGAGGTGGTCGTGGAGCAGGTCTTTCCCGGGAGAGACCAGTTGCCCACTGCGTTGCGTCCCCTGGTCGAGGCGGCGGAACGCACCCTGGGGCTGGACGAGGCCAAACGGCAGCGCACGATGCTGCGGATTGACTCCGGCGGCGGGAGTGTGGATCAGGTGAATGGGTTGCTGGCGCGAGGGTATCACGTCCACTGCAAAGACTACTCTGGAGTACGAGCCGAGAAGTTGGCGAAGCGTGCAGGAATGGGTCACCGATCCCCAAGACCCCAACCGTCAGTTTGGCTGGGTGACCCTGCCAGCGGACGGGTTGTATATCCGTCCCGTGCAGCGGGTCGCCGTCCGGTGTCGGAAGAAGAACGGGCAGTGGGGCATTGGGGTGATCCTTTCTACCCTGCCACCGGAGGAAGTGTTGGAGCTGGTGGGGGAATCCGCCCAACGGGTCAACGAGCCGCAGGTCGTGTTGTGGGCCTACGTGCGGTTCTATGAGCAACGTGGCGGTGGGGTAGAGATCGAGATCAAAGAGGACAAGCACGGTCTGGGCACGCGGCGACGGAACAAGAAGCGGTTTGCGGCGCAGCAGATGGTGGTTCTGCTGGAGACATTGGCCCACAATATTCTGGTGTGGGCGCGCCGCTGGTTGGCTGCAACTCCCCCTGGCTGGCGAGGCCAGCCTTCCAACCGGATGAAACAGACTTTCGTCGCCTCCCAATTATGATATACTTGGCGCGTCAGGCACGCAAGCCGTACTTGCGCATTGGTGTCCGGGCTCACCGCCCGACCCGCGCTGCAACCTGGTTTCCGGCCACGATGATTTCTTCTCTGGTGGCGCCTCCGGCGACCCCGATTAGCAAGCTATCTTACCCTGGTGGCCGGGCCTGACGCAATCTTTATCACAGGAGGTTACCCATGTCTCGCGCTAAATCCACCATCCCCTCGCTCGCCCAGGGCGAAATCCGCTCTACCCAAGGTCTGCCCGTCGTCAACCCCCACGCCGCAGGCGCCGACATTGGCGCCCAACAAATCTTTGTCTGCATCCCAGGCCCCGACCAGACCCAAATCGTGCGCTCCTTCGGCATCTACACCGCCGACCTGCACACCCTCGCCGATTGGCTCGTCGAAAACGGCATCCAGACTATCGCCATGGAATCCACCGGCGTCTATTGGATCCCCCTCTTCGAGGTCCTCGAAGACCACGGGATTCACTGCTGCCTCATCAGCGGCAACCTCGCCCGTCGCCTCCCCGCCCGCCACAAGACCGATGTCCTCGACTGTCAGTGGATTCAAACCCTCCACTCCCTCGGCCTCTTGACCGAGTCCTTCCGCCCAGACGCCGACCTCATTGCCCTCCGCTCCCTCCTCCGCCACCGCGCTCAACTGGTCGAGCACCGTTCGCCCCACATCCTGCACATGCAAAAAGCCCTCACCCAAATGAACATCCGCCTCGACCAGGCCGTCTCCGATGTCACCGGCCAGACCGGCCTGGCCATCATCCGCGCCATCGTCGCCGGTGAGCGTGACCCCCATAAACTCGCCGCCCTGCGCAATCCTCGCTGCAAGAAGACCGAAGACGAAATCGCCCAGGCCCTCACCGGCGCCTGGCGCGAAGAGCACCTCTTCGTCCTCAAGCAATCCCTCGAATTCTACGACTTCTATACCCGCCAGATCGAAGCCTGCGACTTCGAAATCGAGCGCACCTACTCCGCCATCCGCCCCGACTGGCCTGACCCGCACCCCGACGACCGGGAGCCGCTCCCGCCCAACAAGCGCGGTTCGCACAGCAAGAACCTTTCCAAGGAGAGCGCCGTGCACGTCCGCCAGCACCTGCGCCGCATCACCGGCATTGACCTCACCGCCGTGGATGGCCTCAGCCTCGACCTCGCCCAAAAGATCGTCAGCGAAATCGGCACCGATATGAGCAGATTCCCAACCGAGAAGCATTTCTGCTCCTGGCTCAAGTTGTCCCCCAACAACCAGATCACAGGCGGTAAGATCATCCGCTCCTCTACCGGCAAGAGCCACAATCGGGCCAGACAAGCGTTCCTGCAAGCGGCGGCTTCGGTGGCGCAGAGCGACTGTGCCTTTGGCGCCTTCTATCGCCGGCTGAAGGCCCGTGTCGGCCCTGCCCAGGCACAGGTTGCCACTGCCCACAAGATCGCCCGGGTGGTGTACCATCTGTTAAAGTACCAGGTGGAATACCGGCAGACGACGGCCCAGGAATACGAACAGCAGTTCCGCGAGCGGGAGATTCGCCATCTGCAACGTAAAGCAGCCCGGCTAGGTTTCTCCCTGACCCCTATCCCCGAAGCCGGGTCCGTTTCTTAGCAACCTGTTCCCGAGTAGCAAAATGGGGTCTCTTGCGCTGGGTACGGGATGTTTGCAGGTTAATGGCTTGATCGTGTTCCATGCTGCCACCGTTGTTCAAATCGTGCTCAACAAGGGAGACC
Organism: Anaerolineae bacterium; assembly: GCA_034432855.1. GTDB lineage: Bacteria > Chloroflexota > Anaerolineae > B4-G1 > B4-G1 > DAOUBA01. The sequence continues at coordinate 2,937 of DAOUBA010000155.1, forward strand.
CTCTGGCAAAAGAACTATGCTCTGGCCTTGCTGACCTGCTGGCTCCGGAGCAAGTAGCCGTTATTTTGGGCGAAATTTAGGTAGCTGAGCGCCGCCGTGTGCTCAAAGCACACGGCTAAGCCAGATGAAAGCCTGCTGGGCTGTAACTACTCAGTCTCTGTCATTGCGAGGGCGCGGAGCGCCCGAAGCAATCTCCGAGAGATGGAATGAGATTGCTTCGCCGCCTCCGGCGGCTCGCAATGACAGCATTGGGCGCTGGTGTGTCAAGGTTGGGCCACCAGGCTGAGTAGTAACGCTGGGCTTTTTTCAGCCCCCGAAGGGGGCTTTCACTTGTTCAGCCCGGTGCTTTAGCCGGGCGCAGGGCGGTAAACGATTCTCCCCCAAGTGCTACATGCGCCCATTGAACGCCCCTTTAGCGGGCGTTGTATCCGTAGCCTGGCGATTTATCGCCAGGCGGCAGGTGCAGATACGGGCAGCTGGTTTTTCAAGACAGCTCAAAGTGCAAATCAATTTTGGGGCGAAGATGAACCATCCCCAGAGACTATCGTAGAAATCGGCGTCAGAGACGTCTCTTACCGCAGTTTTGTACCGGAAACTAGTTGAGGGGGTGAGATCATGGATGGTCAACGCATTCTGATCGTAGAAGACGACGAGTTGCTCCGGGCTGCGCTCCGCGATGTCCTGGAAAGCGAGGGTTTTTCCATGCTGGATGCTGCCAATGGAACAGAAGCGTTACAGATAATGAAGGACTCACGGCCCGATCTGATCGTGGCGGACATTATGATGCCCCAGATGAACGGCTATGACTTTTACGTGGCTGTCCGTGCCTGCCCGGATTGGGTGACCATCCCCTTCATCTTCCTGACCGCCCGGGCGGAGAAAAGTGACGTGTTACTGGGCAAGGACCTCGGAGCCGAAGATTATATCACCAAACCCTTCGATCTCCAGGAGTTGCTGACAGTCATCCGCGCGCGCCTCCGGCGGGCGCGGGCCATCCGCCAGGTCACCGAGGTCGAGTTCGATCAACTGAAGCAGCAGATCATCAATGCGCTGGGTCACGAGTTGCGCACCCCGCTCACGGCCGTCCTGGGCTACACTGACCTGGCGCTGGAAGATGTTGTCTCACTTACACCGGAGGCCCTTCACGAATACCTGGCGGCGATCAAAGCAGGAGCCGACCGGCTGGTTCGCCTGGCGGAGAATTTTATGATGCTGTTGCGGCTGGACTCGGGCCAGGCGGCCAAAGAGTTCGAACTGTTATCTCGGGTGCGTCGTGACCTAGGAGCGATCGTGGAGCGCACGGTAAGGCAGTACGAGCCGCGGGCGGCCGCTCAAGGCGTGATGCTGGAGAGCCGAGTGGCCCAAGGTCTCCCCCCGGTCAGGCTGTGCGAGCCTTTCTTCGTGGACGCGCTGGAGCGGCTGATAGACAATGGGATCAAGTTCTCGCTGGGGGCGAATAAGCGCGTGACGGTGAGTGCAGAGTCGGCAGGAGAATGGGCCGAAATCGCCGTCAGCGACGAAGGGATCGGCATTCCCCCGGGCGAGATGCCCCACCTCTTCGAGCGTTTCCGGCAGATTGGGCGGGAAAAGACAGAACAGCAGGGCACCGGGCTGGGGCTGGCTATCGCTTGCGAATTGACCCGCCTGCACAGCGGCGAGATCACCGTGAGGAGCCAGCCCAACGCCGGCAGCACGTTCACCATCCGGTTGCCCGCGTTCCAGGCATGACGCGCTCCGGACAATCTCGACCCACGAAACGCTTGTCCAAATGCCCTCTTTCTGTTATCATTGCGCCTGTGTCGAGTCAAGCGCCCCTGATCGTGATCACCAACGACGATGGCATCGCCTCACCAGGGCTGCGCGCAGCGGCGCGGGCCGCCCTGCCGTTGGGCGAGATCATCGTTGCCGCTCCCACCCAACAGTGGTCGGGCGCGGGACGCAGCATGCCCGCGAGCACAGGCTGCATCTTTCCTTATCCCCTGGAGGTAGATGGCCGGTCCATCGTCGCCTACCAGGTGGATGCCTCGCCGGCGCTGGTCGTCTTGCACACCCTGTTCGAACTCGTCCCGCGCCGTCCCGCGCTTCTGATCTCGGGTATCAATTACGGCGAGAACCTGGGTAGCGATGTGACCATCTCCGGCACTGTGGGCGCGGCGTTGCAGAGCGCCGTCTGTGGCATCCCGGCTCTGGCCGCCTCGCTCCAGACGCCCAAGGAAACGCACGCCAACCCCTCCGACGAGGTGGATTTCACTGCCGCGATCCACTTTGTACGCTTGTTCGCCCGCTGGATGCTAGAGACGTCCCTCCCCTTCGATGTGGACGTGCTCAAGGTGGACGTGCCCGCCGACGCCACGCCGGAGACCCCCTGGCGCTTGGCGCGTGCTTCGCGCCGACCCTACTTCGCCACCATTCCGCCCCGCCGAGACAACCTGGCAGAACCGTTGAGGCTCGACTATCAACAATTGCCCCATCCCGAACAGTGCGAGGCCGATTCCGACATCTACACTCTGGTCGTGGAGCGCGCCGTTTCCGTCGTGCCTCTGAGCGTGGATTTGACCAGCCGGGCCGATTTCGGCGAGATCGAGGCGCTGCTGAGGAGAAATGAGCTGTGAGACGGTGGGCGTGGGCGGTGGTTGCCGTGGTGTGGCTGGCATTTGGCATGCGGGCATTTTGGCTGGATCGCCAGTTCCTGTGGTGGGACGAGGGCCTAAACGTGTATCTGGCTAACCGGCCCCTGCTAGCCGTATTCGACGAGATGCAAGCCACCCATTACACCGACCCGCCGATTTACAACCTGGCGCTGAGCGGATGGAGGGTACTGGCAGGCAATTCACCCTATGCTGTACGCTTCTTCTCCGTGTTAGCAGGAGCGGCAACGGTCGCCCTCACCTGGGCCGCCGGATGCTGGCTTACGGAAAAGAGAACGGCACTGCTGGCTACAATACTCGTCGCCCTATCTCCAATGCAGGTACACTTCGCCCGTGAAACTAAGGGCTACGCCTTCGCCACGGTTTTCGCACTGTTCTCGGTCTACGCCTGGGGGCGCATGTTGGGATATTCCGGCGACGGGGCGCGTCCGGGCAACCGCGCCTGCCGGTGGCTCGCCTACGTGCTGAGCACGCTTGCCGCCGTGGGGACACACTACTATCTGGGACTGCTCGTCGCCTGGCAGGGGCTTTGGACGGCGGGCGGTGCAGTGCTGGCACTCAGAAGCCCGGCCCGCCGCGTGGCGCTTGGGCGGCTGGGGCAGTGGTGCGCGGCGGCAGCGGCAGCCCTCTTGCCGCTCGCGCTGTGGGCCGGGGCCACGTTCGATAGCGCCGTGCGCGGAGCGAAAGGGGTTTCCGTCGCAGAGCCGCTGCCCCTGTTCGAGTACCTGGGCCGCATGCTGAGCGCGTTCGGCGCCGGGGCGGGTGCGGAAGGCGCTATTGCCCTGGGAGGCGGCTGCGCAATGGTGCTCCTCATCGCCAGCGGCATGCTGGCCCGCCACAAGCCGGTTTTCCTGTTGGCCTGGTTCGCCGTGCCATTGCTGGCTGCCTACCTGGTGCAATCGGCCTATTCGTTCTTCTACCCCCGCTTTCTGCTCTATCTGGGTCCACCCTGTTATCTGCTGGCGGGGCTGGGCATCACGACGCTGGGACAACGTTCGCGGACGCTTGCGGGCGTCGCGGCGCTCGTACTCATCGGCCTGTCGCTGCCCGGCCTGGCGCGCACTTACGCCGGGCCGCCGCTTGCGCCGGTGAGCGAGGACGAGGACCCCCGGCCACTCGTGGCCCACTTGCGCGCGGCATCACGGCCGGGCGATGGGCTGGCCTACAGTTATATCTGGCAGGTGGGGTATATGCTGAGTTACGCTCCGGAGATGCGCCTGCCGTTCTATCGGGCTCACTACACACCCCAGAATGTCGGTCCAGAACTGGAGGCTATCTTTGCCGCTCATCCACGATTGTGGCTGCTCAGTTACCGCATTGCTGCCGAAAACCCGGCCAATCTTCCGGGCTCGTGGCTGGAGAACGAGGCATACCGAGTGGAAAGCAACTGGTACGGGCCGCATCACCTGGCCCTGTATCTGACGCCGGATTGGCGGATGCCAGGGGTCGGGCCGGACGAAGGGATCGCCACCTTTGGCGGGCAGATCGAACTGCGCTACCCGCAAATTGACGCGCGGTTGCAGCCTGGCGACGTGCTTGCCCTGCCGTTGCGCTGGCGTGCCCTGGCTGCGATCCGAGAAGAGTACCACGTCTTCGTCCACCTGGGGCTGACCGGCTTCCCTCCGTCGGCTCAAAACGATGGCCCGCTGCAAGCCCCCACCGACACGTGGGACGCGGGGCAGGAGGTACTCGACCGGCGGGCGCTGGTGTTGCCGGACGCTCTGCCGGCAGGTCGCTATCAGGTATTTGTTGGGTTGTATTGCCCTCTGGATGGTAATCGTCTGTCCGTGGACGGGCAGGGTACAGATATCTTGCCCATTGGTGAGGTATATGTCGCACCATAGCGACGGGCGTCTTGGTCTCCTGTCCGCCAGACTGCTTCGGTGGAGCGATGGGCTGCTGCTACCCATCCTGGCGCTGGTCGCCGTCCAACCGCTGCTGGGCCATGCGCTGCCGCAGAGTGCCGATGGGTTGCTGCACTTTTACCGGCTGGCGCAACTTGACCATGCCCTGCGCCACGGCGTCCTCTTTCCGCGCTGGATGCCGGATATGGGCTATGGTTACGGCTTTCCCCTGTTCAACTATTACCCGCCGCTGAGTTATTACATCGCCGAGGCGTTTCACCTGATCGGGTTGAGCACGCAGGGCGCATTACAGGCTGCCTTTGCACTGGCGATCGTCGTCGGCTGCATGGGCGTCTATCTGTGGGGGCACGATTTGTTTGGCCGGCCGGCCGGGCTGGTCGCCGCTGCTGCTTTCGCTTACGCGCCCTACACGCTCTTCAATGTCATCCATCGCGGCGCGCTGGCCGAGGCGTGGGGGGTGGCGTGGATTCCGTTCGTGCTGTGGGGGTTGCGGCGGGTGGCCCTCACCACTCCCCCAGCCCCCTCTCCTCTCCCCAAATGGGGAGAGGAGAGGGGGGGCGGGGGTGAGGTGAGGGATTACCAGGCCCCGTCCCTCCTCGCATTGCTCTATGCAGCTCTGCTGCTCACTCATAATGTCCTGACATTGATTGCCACGCCGCTGTTCGTCGCCTACGCCGCCATCCTGTGGGTGTTGCATGGGCGGGGCCTCCGCCGCGCGCTGCGCCTGGGCGGAATGCTCGTCCTGGGCCTGGGGCTGGCGGCTTTTTTCTGGGCGCCTGCTTTCTTTGAGAGGGAATACGTCCAGATCAGCCAGGTCTATACGCCAGCCGATGCGGACTATCATAACAACTTTATCACTCTAAGCGAGTTGCTTTCACCTCCTCAATCAGTGGATCCAGCACTCATTCACCCTCCGATCCCGCGCAGTTTGGGCTGGCCGCAATTGGCTCTGGCCTTGATTGCCTTCATCGGCCTGCGGCGTTTGGCGGGCCGGGAAACCCGTGTTCACCTGGGCCTGGCCGGTATGGGGCTGCTGATCTTCACAGTGCTCATGCTCCCCTGCGCCGTCGGCGCCTGGGAGCATCTACCCCTGCTCCACTTTGTGCAACTGCCGTGGCGCTTCCTCGGGCCAGCCAGCCTGTTGCTGGCTGTGCTGGCGAGCGCGGGAGTCACCCGCCTCCCTGTCCCGAACTGGCTGCGGTTGCCCATTGCACTCGTTCCTGTGATCACCTTTGCCTTCACCTGGCTCTTTCCCCGTTTCTATCCGCCGCAAACACAGCCCACGCCGCTCAGTCTCATCGCCTTCGAGCGGGATACCGGTGCCCTGGGCACTACTTCGTGGGGAGAATACCTGCCCGTCTGGGTGCAACAGTTGCCCGCTGCAGATAGTCTTGTCCCGGTCTACCAGGCCGCCGGTCCTGACGGAATCATTCCTCGCCTGATACCCGAAAGCCTGCCCCCTGGCGCTCAAGTCGCGGAAGCGCGTTACCACCTCACGTCGGCGGACCTCATCATCGAGACTCCCGCCGAGTTCACGGCCATCTTCGCCTGGTACTACTTCCCCGGCTGGCAGGGCCAACTCGATGGACAACCGCTAGCATTGCGGCCTACAGGGGAGCACGGCCTCATTGGCGCCGTCGTGCCCGCCGGCCGCCACCACCTCACCGTTCGCTTCGGCGACACTCCTCTGCGCCGCGGAGCGACCATCGTCTCTGGTCTCAGCCTGATAGCGCTGTTGAGCGTCCTGTTAGCGGCTCGCCTATCGCCTATCGCTTATCGCAACTCGGCCAATCGGCAATCTCCCACTCTTCACTCCCTAATCCCTAATCCCTTGCTCCCTACTTCCCTTCTCGTCCTCGTCCTCTTCGTCTTCAAGAGCGCTTATCTCGACCACCGTGATTCGATCTTTCGCGCCTCCCGCTTCGATGGACAACGTGTCATTGGCGTGCAAGTGCCCTTGCGGGTCAACTTTGACGATCAACTGATGCTGCTGGGCTATGATCTTGATGCGACACAGGTGCGAGGCGACGGTGTGCTCGACGTGACACTCTACTGGCAGCTCCTGCGCCCGCTCGATGTGGACTATAGCGTCGCGCTACACCTGGTGGACGAGCGTGGCATCCTCTACGGCCAACGCGATAATCAACATCCGGCCAATTACCCCACCTCGCGTTGGGAGATGGGCACCTACGCCCGTGACCTGCACCGGCTGACGATCCGGCCCGATACCCCGCCGGGAATCTATCAGCTTGTGACTTCTGTCTATGATGTGAGGACGGGCCATGGCCTGGACATCCTCGACGTTGCAGGAGCGCCCGCCGGAACGTTCTACCGGCTGGGCTCTGTGCAGGTGACTCAACCCACTCGCCGGGCATCTCATGACGAGATCGAGACCGCCTATCGCCTGGACGCAGACCTGGGCGCGCTGACGCTGGTGGGTGTTGACCTGAATCGTGCCGAAGCCGCACCCGGCGATCCTCTTCTCGTTACCTTCTACTGGCTGGCCGAAGAGACGCCCATGCAAGACCTCGCTGCACGTCTCGCGCTGATTGCTGCCGACGGCTCTATCGCCGCCACGTTCGACCTCCCGCCCACAAGTGCTGCACACCCCACCACTACCTGGCGGGCCGGCGACTTTTGGCGCGGCCAGCACCTTTTGACCCTCCCGGCCTACCTGAAAAGCGGCGACTACACCTGGCAACTGGCTCTAACCCCAACTAACCAACCAACCAACCAACCAACCAGCCAGCCAACTGTTCACTTCTCAACCTTTCTTCACATCACTGCCCCGCCCCATACCTTCACCCCACCGTCATTCCAGCATCCGGTCGGCATCACCCTCGGCCACCAGGCTACATTGCTGGGATACGATCTGAGTGCAGATACACTGACCGCCGGGCAATCGTTCACGATCACCCTCTACTGGCGTGCCGAGGCGACTGCTCCAACGGGTTACATTGTCTTCGTCCATCTGCTCGATCCGGCCAACCGCATCTATGCCCAGAGCGACCGTCCACCTGCTGCCGGTACTCGCCCTACTACCGGCTGGCTGCCGGGAGAGATCATCCGCGATGAACACGTGCTCACCATTGATGCTAACGCAGCGCCGGGCCGATATGTCCTCCATGTCGGCCTGTATGACCCAACTTCTGGTGAACGCTTGCGCTCCACCGAAGCGCAAGATCACATTCTGTTGCCCACGCAGGTTCAGGTGAAGTGACCAATGCTTCCTGTATGCTACGCCTATGTGGAGACACCTTGCATTAGTCTATTCGATCATATACGCGCTAACCCTGTTGGCCGCTTTGCTGCGCTTCCCCTGCCTGGATCGCCTACCGCCCGGCCTGTATCATGACGAGGCATACAACGGTCTCGATGCCATCGCAATCAACGAGGGTCATCACGCGATCTTTTTCCCGGCCAACAACGGGCGCGAGCCCTTGTACATCTACCTGGTCAGCCTCACCATACGCATCTTTGGGAGGACGCCGATAGGGATACGCGCAGCCAGCGCCGTGCTGGGAACGCTCCTGGTGCCGCTGGTCTTTGTCCTGGGCAGAGAGATGTTCGATAAGCATGTGGGGCTGTGGGCCGCGCTGCTGGCGACGCCTCACGTGTGGCTACTCTGTCTCAGCCGCACCGGTTTCCGCGCTGGATCGTTGGCGGTCGTTGCTGCAGCGGGCCTGGCTGTTCTGTGGCGCGCCCAGAAGACACGCAAATGGCGATGGTTTGCCTTGAGTGGCGCGTTGCTCGGCCTGACGCAATACACCTACGTTGCAGCGCGCTTGGTCCCCATTGCCCTGGGGCTGGGGTTGCTTCTCTCCCACCGCTGCTGGCAGGGATTGGGCCGCCGCCTGCTGCTTCTCCTGGCCTGCATGGCGCTGGTCGTTCTCCCGCTCGCTATCTACGCCTTCAATAACCCGGGAGCATTCTTTGCACGTCCACGGCAGGTTTCTGTTTTCAACCCTGCTGTCCACCAGGGACGGCTAATCGCATTGCTAGCCGGCCAGACTGTCCGCTATTTGCAGTCATTCTTCCTTGTCGGCGATGTCAACCCGCGCCACAATGTGCCGGGCAGGCCGCTGCTGGACGTCTGCACCTCACTGCTCTCTGTCGTTGGCCTGGCAGCCGGCTTGACCAGCCGCAGCAAACCTCAGATGGCTTTCGCGCTTGCCTGGATAGCCGTAATGCTGCTTCCGGGCATTCTGGCCCAGGGAGACATCAGTTTCCTGCGCCTGGTTGGTGTGTTGCCTCTGCTCCTGTATATTCCGTCCATCGGCGCCACCCGGCTCTGTCGCTGGCTATCATACACCAGATGGCGTCTCACCGCCTTCGCGCTGCCTGCGCTTGTCCTCGCGTTCGGCGGATGGAATGTATGGACGTATTACACCTATTTTGCCTACGAAACACCGCCCCTCTACTACTTTGAGGTACCGTCTACAGAGATTGCCGCCCACGCCAATCGTTTTCTGGGCCACGGCTACGTCCGCCATGACTTGCCGCTGCCTCCTGCGCCGTCGGGATGGCCCCGCAGCGTCTATGTGGCCGATGAATTGTTGCACTTTAGCAAGACCGTGACGTTTCTGCTGCAGCCCGACCTTCGCGTTCACAGTCTCTCAGAGGTGCCTGTCACCAGCGTTGCCCAGGAGGAGCGATTGCTGTTGTTGCTGCCCACCAACGCCGCCCGCTATGTGCATCTCTTACCCCCGCAGCGGCAGATCGAGGCGCACCTCGGCTCAATGATGCAGGGTGAACTTCCGGGGGACCCGCCGTTCTTGCTCTATGTGACCTACATGGCCACACGACCACCCGACATCGCGCCTATGGCCTGGTTCGAGGATGGTATAGCCTTGCTTGATTATCGTCTGGAGTGGCCCGATCCCACCACGCTGGAGGTGCGGCTGCGTTGGCGCGCCACGAGCGCCCCGACACGGGCGTACACTGTCTTCGTCCATTTGCTCCAGGCAGGTAGTTTCGTCGGCCAGCACGACGGCCCGTCGGCCGAGGGCCTCTATCCAACCAATCTGTGGCGAGAAGGCGACGTGATCGTGGACGTGCACCGGTTGACGCTATCACCGGGATCCATCGCCGGTAGCATCCTCGAAGTGGGCCTGTATCGCCCAGAGGATTTGACCCGTTTGCGCTGCACGACTGCCGATGGCCAGACTCTGGATAAGGTCCTCCTTGTGGTGAGCGAATGAACTGTTGGCCCTTTACCACGCGGTTCGGATGAAATGACCGGCTTCCAAATCCCCAATCCCGAATCCCGAATTCCATCGGTCATTGTTCATTGTTCATTGTTCATTTTGACCGTCCTGGCCTTATGCCTGGTCGCCATCCGCCCCTGGATGCGCCTGGAACTCGTCTGTTCCGACGACATCTCGCTGCATCTCCTGCGGGCGGTGCAACTGGAGGCGCTACTGCATCAGGGCGTGCTTTACAGCCGTTGGGCGCCCCAGATGGCGCTGGGCTATGGCTACCCGTTCTACAACTTTTATGCGCCGCTCTCCTACTACATCGTCGCCGGGTTTTCACTGGCTGGTCTGGGCATCCTGAGGGCGCTTTTCGTGACCTTTGCCTTGGCGCCCATTGGAGCAGCGCTGGGTATGTACCTCCTGGCAAGTGACTCCTTTGCGCCACGCAGCGCGCTCATCGCTGCCGTCGCCTACGCCTATGCTCCCTACCTGGCCTACGACGCCTACTTTCGGGGCAACCTGGCCGAGACGTTCGCCTGGGTCATTCCGCCCTTTGCGCTATGGGCTGTGGGACGCCTGGCGCACTATGGCACCCGTCGCTACCTGGCATTGGTGGCACTGAGCTATGCGGCCATTTTGCTCACCCACAACGTGTTTGCCCTCATCTTCAGTCCACTGTTGATCGCTTACGGCCTAACGATGGCATTCGCACAACCCGCCTCCGCTCGACTGCGCCGTCTCGTTGCCAGCGTCGTGGCCTGTTTGCTGGGCCTGGGATTGGCTGCCTTCTTCTGGCTACCTGCGCTGATCGAGCGCGCCTACGTCCACAGCGACCGGCTGCTCGTCCCGCCTGTCTCTGTCTACTGGAACAATTTCATCAACCTGTGTGAACTTTTGGCTCCACTGCAGGCGATCCATCCCGACCTACTGAACCCGTCGCCAATGCGTGGCCTCGGTCTTGTACCGACCCTGCTCGGCCTGCCTGCACTTGTCGGCATCTGGCGCTTCCGGGACCACTACCGCCGCATACAGACTATCTTCTTCGTCTTCGCTCTTGCTCTTTACGCCTGGATGACCACCTCCAGCAGCCGTTTCGTCTGGGACCACCTGCCGCTCATCGAATACGTCCAGTTCCCCTGGCGGTTGCTCGGGCCGGCGGCGTTGTGTCTGGCCGTGCTGGTCGGCGCGGCAGCCGACTTGCTTCCCGCCGACTGGCGCGGCTCACTCGCTGCTGCCTGCGCTGTTCTTCTGCTCATCCTTGGGGCACTCTTCTGGCTCGACCCGCGCTACTGCCCCTGGGGAGCGTCCTTCAGCACAGCCGATACCATTGTCGCCTTTGAGCACCATACACACATCATCGGTACAACGACCAAGGGAGAGTATCTGCCCCGCCAGGTCGAACTGATGCCGGAAAGAGAGGCAACGACGCCGTTGGACCCATCGAGCGTTCCTACCGGAACCGTGGTGATTGAACGGAGGGACGTCCCCATCGGCGCCGAATTGAGCATTACCGCAACACGCCCTTTTACCGCTACCTACAACGGCTTCTACTACCCTGGCTGGCAGATCACGATAGATGGCCGCAGCGTCCCGATCGCCGCCGAGCCGCTTTACGGACGCATCACCTTTGGCGTGCCAGCAGGCGGCCATCACATCTCGATTCGCTTTCAGGAGACCCCTCTGCGCCTTGCCGCCGATCTCGTCTCCGGCCTCTGCTTCCTGCTGACCCTGGGACTGTTGAGTGGTGGTGCAGGTCACCAAAAGCGGCTTACCGTTGTGCACCGGAGAGTCTCCTGGGGCTGGGCTGTCTGGGGCCTGGTACTGTTTGGCTGCGTCACCCTGCTTTATCATACAGAGACCCCACTGCGCCACCGGGCCTTGAGCGACGGGCATCTGCCCGGACTGGACGTCGCTCTGAACGTCTCTTTCGAAAGCGGCCCCACACTCCTCGGCTACAATCGCCCGTCGCAAATGCTCGTGCCTTCTGGTGAGCGCATCCGCCTCGATCTGTTCTGGACCGCGTGGCAAAAGCCGTCGCGCCGCTACCAGCACACAATCAACATCCTCGACTCTGCCGGGCTGCGCTGGAATCCGTTGGACACCTTGCCGCCGCGCAACTTCCGTGAGCCGCCCGACACCCGGATGTGGGAACCCGGCCTCTACGCACAGGATAGCCACTACATCGAACCACTCCCCGGCACCCCACCCGGCGTTTACACCCTCAGCCTGATCCTGTTCGATCGGGAGACCCTGGCACCGTCGCGTGTACTGGTGGAAAACGGCCGGCCCGGTCCGCCGGCCTTATCGTTGGGTACGATTACGGTCACCCATCCATCGCGCAGTCCTACCCCGGACGAAATGGCGATGCAACACCGCTTGAATGCCGACCTGGGTGCGCTCACGCTGGTGGGAGTTGATGTGGATCGTACCGAGGCTGCGCCGGGCGATCCGTTCCTCGCCACCTTCTACTGGCTGGCCGACGAGACGCCTGCCGGTGACCTGACTGCCCGCCTCGCCCTCCTCGCCGCCGATGGCTCCACTGCGGCCACGTTCGACCTGCCGCCCACGTCCGCCGCGCACCCCACCACCGCCTGGCAGGCCGGCGACTTTTGGCGCGGCCAGCACGTCCTAAACCTGCCGGCTCGCCTGGAGAACGGCGACTATACCTGGCGGCTCACTCTCCTCCCAACCGACCAGTCTACCAATCTACCGACTACTATTCACATCACCGCCCCACCGCACACCTTCGTCGCGCCGCCGTTCCAACACTCCGCTGGCGTCACCCTCGGCGGGCTGGCTACACTGGTGGGATTCGACCTGAGCGCAGAAGAGATCAAGCCGGGGGACATTCTCACCGTTACGCTCGTCTGGCGCGCAGAAGCCGAAACCCACACCTCGTACCGCGTCTTCCTGCACCTGCGCACCGCCGACAGCGCGCTGGTCGCCCAGTCGGACGGCATCCCGGCCAACTGGAGCCGTCCCACCACCGGCTGGCTGCCTGGCGAATACGTCGCCGACGAGCGCGTGCTCACCATTCCACCGGATGCCCCGCCCGGCCCCTACACGCTCTCCGCCGGCCTATACGTGCCCGACGGCGGGCGGCTCACCGCGCCGGACGGCAGCGATGTCATTACCCTCATCACGCTTTCGGCGGAGGTCCCGTGACCCAATCGCAAGTCCCCAATCGCAAATCGCAGATCGTCAATCTCCGATCCCAAGCGCCCCACCTGCTGTTCGCAGTGGTGTTCATCGGCGCGTGCCTGGTACGCTTCTGGAAAGTCACCCAGATCCCCCACAGCCTGTGGGTCGACGAGGCTTGGTTCGCTTTGCGCGCCCGCGATGTGGTGCGCGGGATCAACTACATCCCACTGACCCGCCCGGCACTGGGGGTGGGCGACTCACCGATGCTCGTATACCTGGCAGCAGCGTTCCAGGCACTGGGCTTACCGGCCGCCTATTCCCCTCGCTTCGCCGCTGCTACAGCCGGAGCACTGACGATCGGGCTGCTCTATCCAGCCCTGATAAGTCTATGGGAAAAGGAGCATGGGAAAGAGCACGCCCGCTGGATGGCGCTCGTCGCCACTACCGTCATGGCCAGCCTGTTCACTCTCCTCTATGCCAGTCGGAACGGTGTACAACTCACCCTGGCACCGGCATTCACCGTCCTCACGTTGTGGCTGGCGTGGAAAGCGTTTGCGGCGCCGAGCGCGGCCTGGGCAGCCGGGGCAGGAATTGCGCTGGGGTTGAGCCAGTACACCTACGAGGCAGCCCGGGCGCTTCCACTTCTGATCGGCGCCTTCGCGTTGTTGCAGATCGTCCAGACGGTCAGAGGGAATCGCTGCAAGGCCGTCGGGCGATTGGGGATCGTTATCGGCTTCTCCATCCTCGCAGTCGTACCTCTGGCGCTGATGTATGCCCGCGACCCCGCACTATATTATCTCCACATGCGCGCCGTCTCGAGCGGCGTCCTGACGGGCGGACCGGTCAACGCCTTGCGCAACGTCCTCCAGAACTATGCCCTGATGCTGCAGGGAATCAGCATACGCGGCGACATGATGCTCGGCCGTAATCTGCCCGGCCGCCCCATGCTCAACCTGTTCCTCTCCCTGTTCTGCTGGCTCGGCCTCATCTGGAGCCTGTACCAGATCAAGACCTCCCGTTCGAGCCAACTGCTTATCTTGTGGTTCGCGATCATGCTTTTCCCCGCTGCCCTCGCCGTCGAGGCGCCCGCCTTCAACCGTATGCTGTCGGCTGCCCCGGCGCTGGCTGCTTTTACCGCGCTGGGCATGCTGTGGGTATGGCGACGACTCACCAAACGCCGCCTGGCACGCTGGGGCGCGAGCATCCTCCTGGCCGCCGGACTGGTGTTGAGCCAGGCCCATTCGCTCTACGACTACTTCTTCCGCTGGATCAACACCCCACACCTGTTCGATGCGGTGTCTATGGGCCCCCGCCTGTTGGCCGACCGCGCACTTGAACTGGCCCATACCGATCAGGTCTATCTGACCCCGGCGTCGGAGGTGTTCGCACAGCCCGTCTACGATCTGTTGCTGGAAGGCAGCCCGGTCAAGGCGCTGGACGGCAATGTCTGCCTGCCCCTGGTGGATCGCCCCACACGTCCCGTAGACTATGGCGTGATGCTCACGGCCGACCACGACAGCCTTCCCCGGCTCAAGGCCCTCTACCCGACGGGCCGTGAAATTGATGCCATCATGCATCCCGACGGATATGCGTATGCGGTCGTCTTCCAGGTTCCCGCAGGTACGCCGGGTTACACCCCACAGTACCAGGCGCGAACCGAATTCGCCGGCGGGCCGACGCTCATCGGCTACGATCTCTCCGCTTCGTCTGTTCGTCCAGGGGAGACTATCAACCTCGTATTCTACTGGCTGGGAACGGAAGACATAGCAGAAGACTTGGTCTCTTTCGTCCACATCGGCAAGGGCCGGCAGAGCGATCCTCTGGTGGCAAACCACGATGCCCAGGTCTGCGGCAGCGCCTATCCCACGTCGCGCTGGTCAGAGGGAGAGATCATCAAGGACAGTCACACCCTGGTCGTCGCCGCAGACGCGCCGGCGGACACTTACGATATCGCCATCGGGCTCTATCGAGCATCCGATAGAGAGCGGCTCGAGATCGGCCAAACCGATCATCCGGCTCAAGATAACCGGGTGACGATCGGGACACTCACCGTCACCCCTTGACGTCACACCGACAGGCCGAGGCTCTCACACAGGGACAACTCACTGGCAGTCCCAGAGGGAACGCAGGGCATGAGCATCCAGGTCACACGGGTGCCAGTCCTTCAGACTCCTGACCTGTAGGGCCAGCCAAGAGTTATGAACCGTGTAGACAGTCTCGTCAAAGGTGGCCTCGCCGCTAGACACCCGGGTGATGATCACGCCGAGCGGATCTCGGGCCAGCGCGACGAGTTGAACTGCCAGTCCGATCACTGCCAGGAGAATGATCAGCACAAGCAGCCAACGCTTCGACTGTCCCTGCTTTACGACAGGAGCGACCAAGAAGCCCGCCAGGGGTACGACGGGCGTTAATAATCGCGATCCCCAGGTCCATCCCCCATCCCAACTGAACCAACTCGACACCGCGAGCACATACGCAGCGATCGTGAACGCGCAAGTCAAGGCAAGGGCTCTTTCCCGCCGGTAGAGGAGCACACATCCCGGAATTGCGAGAGTCAAGATCGGCGAGTAGACGAAAGGGGAACGCCCCGGGCTAAGCAGCACTCCGTACAGGCCTTCCAGCAGAGGGGCGCGGAAGCCTTCGCTCGCGTATCCAAAGTCGAACGGCGAGCCAAACCGGGCAAAGTTATATAGTGCCAGCAAGAGCAAACTGCCAAGAATAGGAAGCGCCGACCAAACCGCTTTCCGCCCACCTTGCCTGGCCGCCAGCAGCCAGACGGGCAAGGCAACCATGTTCAGTGGCCGAAACAACAGCGACAGCGCCAACCCTAGAGCGCTGTGGAACGGCCTCTTTGTGGCGGCGAAATACACCCCCAGTGTGAGGAAAGCGCCTGCCCCGATCTCGGAAAAGAAACCCCGCGACTGATACCACCAATCTGAGCAGAACCCGATGAGGCATACAGTTGTTACGGCAGTTGGCCAGCCAAAGTAGCGGCTTGTGAGGAAAAAAAGGCCGGCCATTCCCAGCGCTCCGAGAACGGCGTTGAGCCGCAATGCCATGCGCGCACCGCTATTGGATGGAGCCAGCGCCTTATAGTTCCAGACGTAAGGCTGGTCATTGGAGCGATCCAGCAGCCTGTAGATTACGGCGGCACCGAATACGTTTCCGGGAAAGTACTTGGTGTACAGGTGTCCACCGCGCCCCTTTTGCCCGATATTCACGGTGTCCTGCAGCCACTGTAACTCGTCAATGGCCAGAGTGCCCTTCGTGGCCAGAGACACCGAAGTTGCAAAGACGGCGACCTCGTCAGAGACCTGCAACTCCGCCCTAGCGGTGACCCCGTAGAACAGCAGGAAGACGATGAAACACAGGAGGCCAGCAAGAAGGCGACGATTCGGCATTCGGCGACACCTCGATACACAAGTGAGACAATTATACTTTGATGCGCGATTGCCGCAAGAGTCGTTCCTTGCCAGTCCAACACAGTTGCAGTATACTCCAAAAACCGACCCTATCAGGGTGCAGAGTCCATGACCCATCCGCGCCATCCGTCATTCGCCAAGCGCTGTCTGCCGTTCCTTGCCCTGGCACTCGCCGTACTGCCCGCCGCAAGCCCTTACTTCGGCGCCGGGCTGCCACGCACAAACGATGCTCTCACCCACCTTTACCGGGCGCTGGCGCTCGAACGGCTGGTACGCGTCGGGACACTGTGGCCGCGTTGGTCGCCTGACCTGGTGCACGGCTACGGCTATCCAGTGTTCAACTTCTTCCCCGTGCTGTCGCACTACCTGGTCGTCCTATACCACCTCGCCGGCCTATCGCTGACCACCGCCTATCGCGCCACCGTGCTGACCCACTTCGTCCTGGCAGCCTGGTTCGCCTACCTGCTGGCGCGCGACCTGTTCGGGCCATCCGGCGGCTGGGCCGGGGCGCTGGCCTATGTCTACAGCCCCTATCTGCTCTACGATGCCCATGTGCGCGGCAGCCTGCAAGAAAACCAGGCACTGGCACTTCTCCCGCTGCTCCTGTTCGCGCTGCGCCGCGCCCACCTGCGTGGCGGGCGCTGGCTCGCTGCGAGCGCCGTCGTTTTCGCGGCGACCTTACTCAGCCACCATGGGCTTACTTTCCAGACGCTCATCCCCATTGCCCTCTTCCTGGCCTGGCTGGGCTGGCATGAGGGATGGCGCAACCTGTGGAAGCCGCTCGCCGGACTGGCGCTGGGTGTCCTCGTGTCCGCCTGCTTCAGCCTGCCCGCGCTGGCTGAAGCACAATACGTGCAGAGCGACGTGGCCATCAGTCGCGGCTATGGCTACCAGGGCAATTTCCTGACGCTGGGCCAGATGCTCGCCTGGCCGCGCCTGCCCGCCGACCCGGCGTTGGTCAACCCACCGGTCGTGCGTGCACTGCCGCAGGTCGTGCTGCTCTTGGCCGCCGTACTCCTTGTCTCGTGCTGGCGACGACTGGAGCGCGCCACGCGCTGGCAGGTCGGACTGTGGCTGAGCCTGTTCGTCGTCTGCACTGCGCTCATCACACCGCTGGCACACCCGCTGTGGGACGCCCTGCCACTGTTGCAACTGACCTTCTATCCCTGGCGGTTGCTGGGGCCGGCGACGCTGGCTGGCGCGCTTCTGCTAGCCGCTGCGTTTGCAGAGACGAACTATGAAGGCGCAAAACAGCCCGACCCGGCAGGCGGACTCCTCAACTTGTTGAGGCCCATCCCGAACAAGTTCGGGTCTCCATTCTTGCTGGTTTGCTCAACAGCGCTCTTGCTGGTCGGAGCCATCCCCTGGCTCTACCCGCCACGCGAGCCAGTACCCAAGGCCCCTACCATCGCCGACCTGGTCGCTTTTGAGCAGCCACCGCTTTTTATCGGCACGACCACGCTGGGCGAGTTCCTGCCCCGCTGGGTCGCAGAGTTGCCCGACACATCCGACTTGCGCGATCGGCTGGCCGCGGGCGAATCGCCCGACCGGCTGGCAGCACCCGGCGGCGTGACCGCGCACCTGCTGCGCGGCTCTGTGCTCGACGCGACCTATCGCATCCAGGCGAGCGCGCCGGCCACGCTGACCTACCGGCAGTTCTACTTCCCCGGCTGGCAGGCCACACTCGACGGCACATCGCTTCCTATCTATCCCAGCCAACCGAACGGCCTGATCCTGCTGGACGTTCCAGCTGGCGAACACATCCTGCGCGTCAGGTTCGGCACGACCTCGCCGCGCGTCATTGGTTGGGTACTGAGTGCTCTGGGAGCATTGGGGCTTCTTGGCATCCTCATACGCTCTGCCAAGCAGCCAACTAACCAACTAGCCAACCAACCCACTAACAGACTAGCCAATCCTTACTGGCTTCTGGCGCTGGCCGCGCTCGTGCTCCTCACCAAGTTGCTCTTCGACAAAGTGGATACTCCGCTGCGACGACCGATGCTTGAGGCAGAAGGGCTGCGCGGTATCCAACACCCTCTGGCGATGGACTTTGCCAGTGAGTTGCTCCTGTGGGGCTACGACCTCCCCCCCCCATTCCCCCCCCTGGCAGGGGGGGGCTAGGAGGGGGTATCTCCGCTGACAGCGATACACAATTGACCCTGTACTGGCGTCCCTTGCACGCCATCGGCGTCGTCTACATCCCGGTGGTCCACGTGGTAGACGAGGCCGGCCTGGCGTGGGACGCGGGCGCTACCCGCCCACGCGACTGGCGCTTTGCGCCGGGCACGGACTTTTGGCCGCTAGACGGCTATGTGATGGATCCTTACGTCCTGCGCCTGGCCGACGGCACCCCGCCCGGCCAATATGCCCTCCGCGTCAGCCTGGTGCGCCGCGATACCGGCCAGACCGTCGCCGAACACGACATCGGCTCACTCGTCGTCGCTCGACCCGCGCGCGGGGAACGCCCACTTGAGGTGGGGATGATGCCGGCCCTGGAGACTTACGCCTGGGGTGGCCTGCGCTTGCTGGGCAGCCGCACCGACCGGGCAGAGGCCGCGCCGGGCGATCCAATGCGCATTACGCTGCTGTGGCTGGTCACAGGCCCGGTTACCGACGCTGGGCAAGTCACGCTGCGCCTGGCCGAAGCGGATGGTACGGCGATCCTGACCAGTACCGTTCCCATCGCCCCCCATTACCTTCCTGCTCAGTGGCAGCCCGGCGACCGGCTGCGCAGCGAGGTCCTGCTCCGTCTGCCGGCAAGCGTGCCCGACGGCGAACACACCTGGCAGGTGCAACTCGACTCGCAGGCTCCCTCCTGGCCTATTGGCAACCTCCGCATCCACGCCCCACAGCGCCTGTGGACCACCCCGTCTCTCGACATTCAGGCTAATGTCCTTCTCGGCGATCTTGCCACTCTGCTCGGCGCCAGTCTCCAATCTCCAATCTCCGCCATCCAGCCTCCCACAACGCTTACCGTGACCTTGGCCTGGCGTGCGGAAGCCGAGACCGCGATCAGCTACCGCGTGTTCCTGCACCTGACAGGCCCCAATGGGCAGATCGTGGCCCAATCGGACGGCGAGCCGGCGAACTGGACGCGCCCCACCACGGGCTGGCTGCCCGGCGAGATCGTGCTGGACGAGCGCGTCCTGAACATCCCCGCCGGAACCCCAGCGGGTGAGTACGTCCTCTCGTGCGGCCTGTACGACCTGACAACTGGCGCGCGCCTCACGACCGCCAGCGGCGCCGATGCCGTTTCGCTGGCGACGCTGCGCGTCGAAATGCCGTGAACCGGCGCTTGCCCGGAATGCGCGGGCGGCGTATAATCCGGCGCGCAACCCTATGAGTAAGCGTCCTACCCTGCCAAAGCCTTACTATCTGATCCTGGGCCTGATCCTGCTCGCCGCCAGCATCGGCCTGTACTATGGCTGGCGGTTGTTCTGGTTCCTGAACGACGACGCCTTCATCGCCTTCCGCTATGTCGGCAACAGCATCCTCGGCTTCGGCTACACCTGGAACCTGCCCCCGTTCCGTCCGGTCGAAGGCTACACCAGTTTCCTGTGGGTCGTGCTGCTGGACCTCGTCTGGCGCATTACGGGAGTACAGCCGCCAGAGTCGGCCAACGTCATCGCGCTGATCTTTGCCTACGGCACCACCCTGCTGGGCGCGGCTATGATACTGCGGATGAGATTGACGCCCGCGCTACAGCGAGTCCGCCTGCCGCTGCTGGCGATCGTGTTGGCGGGAGTGCTGACCAACCGCACCTACCTCGCCTGGGCCAGTTCCGGGCTGGAGACGGCGATGTTCAACTTCTTCGTCACAGGCTGGGTTTACAGCAGCCTGTTCCTCGCTCCCAATACCTCGCGCTGGCTGGGCTGGATGGCCGTGACCGCCATCCTGACCGGGCTGAC
>DAOUBA010000156.1:0-20636 GCA_034432855.1 Anaerolineae bacterium
ACCAGCAGCGGGCGATGGAAGAGACGTGCCGCCGCTTCAACGAGGCACAGGTGCGCTGGCGGGACGGGCGGCTACTCCGTATCCGCGTGGCGCGGGAAGCCGAATTCCAGTTATGCGGTTGTTAAAGTGCTGTGCAAACCTGATGCTAGGGCCTTGGCCACGCAACAGGGACGCATGGGCGGCAGGTTGTCTCCAGGGCCAAAATAGCGGGCGTCCACGATCTCGCGCATGTCCGGCCGCAGCGTGCCTCCCATGACCCGGCACTCGAAGAAGATCGTCACCGGCTGCACCCGGTCGCCGTTGGGATAGGCAAAGGCATACTCCGGGCCGGAATAGACGCCGATCAATGCCGCCGGCTCCACCTCCAGCCCGGTCTCCTCGCGCACCTCGCGCGCGACGGCCTCATCGGCCCGCTCGCCCGGCTCAATAGCGCCGCCGGGAAAGCCCCACAGGTCCTCCCCGTCGCTGCGCCGCAGCAGCAGGATGCGTCCCGCCTCGTCCCGGATGCAGGCCGCGGCGGCAGGGCTCAACAGGAGATCGTGCCCGACGCACTCACGCAGGCGGCCAAGATGACCAGTAGCTCCCACTGTTCCCTCCAAGTCGTGGTGGATCCATCAAGTATCACGGGCCTCGCTTACGGACGCTCTGCTCGCGCCGATCTCTTTCGACCGGCTCTCCCCTTCGGCGCTGCGGTGGACGCCCCGGCTTTTTTGTTGTCGGTCACGTAGAACCCTTTACCCTTGAAGATGATCCCGGCCGGCTGGATCAGCCGGCGCACCCGGCCCCCGCATTCGGGACAGATCATCAGTGGCTCGTCGGTGACGGCCTGCTGGCATTCGAAGCGCACGCCGCAGATTTCACACTCGTACTCGTAAAACGGCATGCTACCGGTCTCCGACGCTCGCTCTTTGAGACCAATCCGCGATGGCCTCTCGCAGCGTGTTCACCGCCAGTTCGGCGCAGTGGACACTCTCCTCGGGCAGGCCGCCCAGGGCTTCGAGCAGGTCTTCTGGCGTGAGCCCGCCCGCCTCCTCCAACGACATCCCGCACACCATCGTGGTCAATTTGCTCCCGCAGGCCACCGTCGGCCCGCAGCCATCGGTCATAAACGTGGCCTCTGCGATTCTCTCCCCGTTCAGCCGCAGATAGATCTCCATCGTGTCGCCGCACCAGCCGTGCACGATTCCGTAGGCGTCCGGCTCGGCCATGCGACCCAGGTTCTTCGGGTTGTAGAATGTCTCGACGACTTCATCCGAGTAGACCACCCGCGCCTCCTCGATGATCTGCTGCTGAAGTTCGTCAACGAAGCGGTCGAAATCGGTTGTCATACTTGACGGTCTGCCTCCTTCTCAGATGTGGACGGCCTCTCTCTCGGCCGCCGCGCTCAGTTCGCTCTCATTCCACAGGCGCGTAGGGTCTGTGAGGCGGGCGAGGAACAGGACGCCGTCCAGGTGATCCACCTCGTGCTGTAGCGCGCGGGCCAGCAGGCCCTCTCCCTCCACGGCGACCGGCCGGCCTTGGAGATTGAGCCCATTGACCACCACCCAGGCGGCCCGACGCACCTCCCCCACCAAGTCGGGCACGCTCAGGCAGCCCTCTAACCCCACCTGCTCCCCTTCGGCAGTCGCGATCGTGGGATTCACCAGCACGATGGGATTCTCCCCCACGTTCACGACGATAACCCGCTTGCGGATGCCGACCTGCGGCGCGGCCAACCCCACGCCGGACGCGGCGACCATTGTCTCCAGCATATCGCGGGCCAGACGCCGCACGCGCCGGCTGACTCTGGGAACTGCCTGGGCCTTGCTCAACAGGATAGGATCGGGAACCGTGACGATTTCCAGCGCCGCCACCTCAGCCCGCCGTCAACCGCTCCAGGCGCGCCATCGCCCCGTCCAACTGCTGCCGCAGCATCTCGATCTCCTCCCGCAGCCGGCCAGCCTCGTCCTCCTCGTATTCACTCCCGCCGGCGGCCTCCTCGTGGCCGTGCGCCAGGCTCTCGCGGCATGGCGCGGCCCCCTGCAGCGCGCCGCCCAGGTACTGCTCCAGCGCGTGGCGCACCGTCCCTGAGGCCCCGGTCACTGCCTCGATACCGCACTGCTGGAACAGCCCGATCGCCCGCCGGCCCATCCCGCCAGCCAGCATCACGTCGGCCCCCTGGCTCTCGATGAAGGCGGGCACCTGCCCCGGCTGGTGGTGGCCATAATACGGGTTCTCCACTGCACCGACCTGCCGCACCTCGCGGCCCTCGACGTCTACGAGCACGTAGTAGGGACAGCGTCCAAAGTGTGGGCTGACCACGCTATCGAGTCCCCTGTTATCGTCAGTCGAAATTGCGATCCGCATATTCTATTCCTCTCCTTGTAACTTGTCGAGCCGCGCCATGACCTCGGCCAACTGCTTCTGCAACTCGCCGGCCGTCTTTTTCAAGGCGGCGATGTCCTCCTCGCGCGATGGGGCGGGGGCGGGTATTGACGCGGCCGGCGTTGGAGATGGTGCTGTCCAGCCCGTTCCCATGCCCCGGCCTCTCCCGCGCCCCATGCCACGTCCCATTCCCATGCCTCGCCCCATGCCGCCGCCCATCCTCATCCCGGCCTGGGTGCTGGCGTCGGCGGCGGATCGAAGCCTGCCGGCCTTGAACGCCTCGACCGCCTCGCGCACCGTCCCGCCGTCGAAGAGATAGACGGGCACGCCAGCGGATTGAAAGACGGCGAAGGCGTTGGGGCCCACATTGCCGGTCACCACCGCCTTGGCCCCGCGCTCGACGACCAACTGAGCCGCCTGGATGCCCGCGCCGCTGGCAGCGCCGACCCCCGGGTTCTCCACGGCCTCGAACGTCAGCGTGTCTGTCTCGACGAAGATATAGGAAGCGCAGCGCCCAAAGACCGGGCTGGCCGGGGCGTCGAGGTCTGCGCCATTCGATGTGATCGCTATCTTCACTTGCGCTCCTCCTGTTGAAAGGTATAATCGAACTCGTCCGCCGGGTGAGGGGTTCGGCAGACCCCTCACACGGTTTAGGGCGCGGGGCGGGTGGCGAAGCATCCCAGCAATGTCACCCGCCCCGCCATGTCTGGCCTGCGGCGCCGGTTACTCTTCCTTTTCGAGTTCCGCGATGCGCTGGCTGATGGCCTCGAGTTGCTGCTTCAGCGCCTCAGCCTGCGCCTTGAGGAACTCGGCCTCCTGCTCTCGCGTCGGCGGCGCGGCGTAAGGGCCATACGCCCAGGCCGGCGGCATCCCCCATGCGGGGGCATACCCGAAGCGTGCCCAGCCGGGCAGTCCGGTGGCATAGTACCAGTGCCGCCAGCCGCGCCCACCGCCGCCGCGTCCCCAGCCCATACCGAGGCCGCGGCCGGGGATGGGGTTGGCATAGCCCGGCACGCCGTACCCGGCGCAATAGCCGGCCGCGCGGCCGGTCATCGGCCCCAAGCCCATCGGTCCAGTCCTGTCTCCTCTTGGCATCTCGTCTCACCTCCCTTCTCTGTCAGAATATGCGCGTATCACCATCTACCTCGTCCACGTCGCCTGCCGCGTCCACGCCTGAATGTGCGCCCCGACCGCAGCCAGCGGGCGAAGCGTGCCCCGAACGCGGGTCGGGCGACAGGGGCTCCCACCTGCACCGGCGTTCCCTGTAGCCCGGCGTAACCATAAGCCGGTTGCCCCGGCGCGTCGGGCAGCCTCACAGCGCAGTACCCTTCGCCGCGGCCGGTCAGCGGCCCCTCACCTCGTGGCCCTGTCCCATCGAATCCTGGCATATCACTCACCTCCTTCAAGTTATCTCAAGTATAGCATACTATGTGTAATTTGTCAATAGATAACAACCCATTGTTTATTTGCTATTGACAAACAACATATAGTATAGTATACTTTTGATGCGAGGATCCGAGAGTTTCAAAAAGACGACCGTCGGACCACATGGGGAGGAAGAATGTCGAGAGGCCGATGCAGACGAAGAGGATATGGGCATGCCCGCCGGGCAGCGGGTATGCTGGAATCGGTGTTGCTCCTGCTCCTGCACCAGGCGCCGGCCCACGGTTATACCCTGCTGGAGGGATTGGGCGAGTTCGGCCTGGGCGCGATGGACCCCAGCGCGGTCTACAGGATGCTGCGGGATATGGAAGACCGCGGCTGGGTCACTTCGACCTGGGACGAGCAAGAGACGTTGGGGCCGCCCCGGCGGGTCTATCGCATCACCGACACGGGTGACGAGGTGCTGGCGACGTGGGTCCAGGAACTCGACGAAACCCGCAAGATGCTCAACCGCCTGGTGAGCAGGTACCATGCCCACATGGAAGTGTGTGAGGGGGAGCACTACCCACGCGAGACATCGTCGGAGGGAAAATGATCGAGAAGGCGCAAATCCTGGAAGCCCTGCGCAGGGTGCAAGATCCCGAACTGGGCCAGAGCATCGTCGAGTTGGGGATGGTGCACGATGTCGAGATCGAAGACGGTCGCGTGCGCCTGACACTGGCGCTGACCACGCTGGCCTGCCCGCTCAAGGAGCGCATCACGAACGATGTGCGGCAGGCGATTCTGGCGCTGGACGCAGTGCAAGATGTGCGGGTCGAGTTGCGCGAGATGACGCCGAAGGAGAAGGAGCGCATCTGGCCTCGACAAGCGTCTCAGGAGAAAAAACGCGAGCCCGGCGTGGCCGCGCACCTGAACAACGTCAAACGTGTGCTGGCGGTGATGAGCGGCAAGGGCGGCGTGGGCAAGTCGTCGGTGGCAGCGCTGCTGGCCGTGGCGCTGCGACGGCAGGGGCAGCGCGTCGGCATGCTCGACGCCGACATCACCGGCCCCAGCATCCCGCGCATGTTCGGCCTGCGCGGCACGCCGCCGATGGGGCCGGTAGGTATCCTGCCGGCCGAGACGAAGAGCGGCATCCGCGTCATCTCCATCAATCTGCTCTTGCCCAACGAGGACGAGGCGGTCATCTGGCGCGGCCCACTGATCGGCGGTGCCATCCGCCAGTTCTGGGGCGACGTGGTGTGGGGCGACCTGGATACGCTGGTGGTGGACCTGCCGCCGGGCACGTCCGATGCCTCGTTGACGGTGATGCAGTCCATCCCACTAAACGGCGTGGTGCTGGTGACCTCGCCGCAGGACCTGGCGGGGATGGTGGTGCGCAAGGCGGCACGGATGGCCTGGCACATGAAGGTGACCATTGTGGGGCTGGTGGAGAACATGGCCTATGTCGTCTGCCCCAACTGCGGCGAGCGGATCGAGGTTTTCGGCCCCAGCCAGGCGATGCACACGGCGCTACAACTGGGTGTGCCGATGATCGGGCAATTGCCGTTGGACCCGGAACTGGCCCGCCGCTGCGATGCGGGTGAGATCGAAGACTATCCATCGGACGGGTTCGAGCCAATTGCCGCCAAGATCACGGAACGCGCATCGGCGCAGCCCAGCACGCCGATATTCTGATCGTGCAAAGGAGGAACATAGATGAAGATCGTCGTCACGTCGCGCGGCACAGATCTCGAGGCGCAAGCCCATCCCAACTTTGGACGTTGCCCCACTTACATCTTCGTGGACACCGAGACGCTGCAGTTCGAGGCCGTGGAGAACCCGGCGGCAAACGCCGCCGGCGGCGCCGGCATCCGGGCAGCCCAGTTCGTCGTCGAGCGGGGAGCGCAGGCGGTGGTGACCGGCAACGTGGGCCCCAACGCCTCCCAGGTTTTCGAGTCCGCGGGTGTCCCCGTCTATCTCTTCGGCGGCGGGACGGTGCGCGAGGCGGTGGAGGCGTACAAGGCCGGCGGGTTGTCCACCGCGGGCGGCGCCGGCAGGCGCGATGAGGGCCAATCTGCGCCTGCATCCTCCCGTGAGGAAGAGATCGCCGTGTTACAGAAAACGGCGCGCGCGTTGCGCAAACAGATCGCCGAGGTGATGGAACGGCTGGATAAGCTAGAGGCAGGTGAAAGCCCAGAAGGTGAGTGACCGTCTCTCCAGTAACAGACAGGTCAATCAAACGCTCAATTGGCGTCAAACAGAAGAAAATCATACACAGGAGCAATAGTAATGAAAAGGGCTGACATCGTCGTCATCGGCGGCAGCGCCGCCGGCCTGACCGCTGCGATCACGGCGCGGCGGCACTACCCGGACCGCAAGGTCCTCATCGTGCGCAAGGAGCAGCAGGTGTTGATACCGTGCGGCATCCCATACATCTTTGGCACCGTGGGAAGCCCACAGAAGAACCTCATCGGCGACGTCGTGCTGGAGAAAAACGGCATCGAACTGCTGTTGGCAGAGGCTACGGACATAGACCGGGAGCAGAAAGTGTTGCACACGAGTGAGGGCAAGGTCGGTTATGAGCGGCTCGTGCTCGCCACAGGATCCCACCCCATCATGCTGCCGATACCCGGCTGTGACCTGGAGGGCGTCTACGCCATCGTCAAAGATGTCGAGTACCTAAGTGGACTCCAGCAGAAGGTCGGGGCGGCCCGAAGCGTCGTCGTCATCGGCGGCGGGTTCATCGGCATCGAGTTCGCCGACGAGATCAATAAGGTCGGCGACAGGCAGGTCACAGTCATCGAGATTGCGCCGCACTGCCTGTCGCTGGCGTGACGAAGAGTTCTGCGCCGAGATGGAGAAGATCGTCGTGTCGCGGGGCATTCACATCCGCACCTCAGCCTAGATTTCGCACGTTAACAATCGAATAGAGAGCCAAACTCGCGGAATCGCCCCTTTTGTGGCAAAGTATGGGTTATCCAACTCAAACTTGCCGGAGGCGATTCCAAATGAAGTCTGCCACAAAATCACGGTATACGCAAGTCCTGGTCTGGTTGGTCTGGATCATCGTCCTGCTCGTCTTCACCCAGCCGCCAGAAAGCAACCTTGACGCGCCAACCTGCGAGCCGCCAGTGTTGGTGGGCATCGTCACTCATCACAGGCAAGACGGCCCACTGTTTCCCTGGCAGCGCCGCTTGCGCGTGCGAATCCGACGGCGGTATCGTCTCCTGCGGCGAACTTGCCATCGCGCTGTGTGGGCAGCACGCCTGGCCAAGCTGGCATTGCGCGGCGCGCTGACGATGGCGACCATAGTTGATCTGTTGACCCAGGCACAACTCCGGCGGTACATGGGTGCTTTGCCCATCCTGTACGGCTTGATGGAAGTGCTCGACGTGCGCCGGATCATCAACCGCCATTGCCCCACCGCCGCCGACGTGGATCACGGCACGGTGGCGCTCGTGATGATCCTCAACCGGATGGTCGCGCCGCGTCCACTCTACCACATCGCGGATTGGATCGCACGGACGGTGCTGGTCTACAAGCTGGGCGTTCCAGCGGAGAAGTTCAACGACGACCGCCTGGGTCGCACACTGGACGCGATCAGCCAGCACAGCCGTGAGATCTGGCAGGACATCGTCCACCGCGCCTTGGTGCAGGCCGACGTCGACCTGTCGGTGATCTTCTATGACCTGACGGCGTTCATCGCCCACGGGGAGTACGCCGACAGCGAGATGGTCACGTTTGGCTTTGCCCACAACACGCCGCTGAACAAGCGCAAGATCAAAGCAGGCCTGGACGCGACCGCCGACGGCGGCATCCCCACGGAGTACGCTGGGTGGGCCGGGCGCACGGCGGACATGGCCACCGTCCAAGAGAACATGGAACGGCTACGACAACTCCTGGAGCGGCGTGGCTGGCCGGTCGGTGACGTGATCATCGTCGGCGACCGCGCCAATCTGAACGACGAGTTGGCGTTTGCCTACGACGACCACGGCCTGCACTACCTGGCCGGACTGAAGGCCCAGGGCAAGTCGCACCGCGAGCTGCTGCTGTCGCCTACCGAGGCACAGTTTCGCCAGAACCCATTGAGCCGGGAACGCGGGCGCAACGGCTACTGGGGCGTTCCTTGCCAGGTCGTCTTCGAGCACGATGAGCGGCAGGTCACTCACAAGGGGCTGGTCATGCTCAGCGGACCGATGCGCAGCTCACTGCGTCGAGAGCGGGCGACCCAGTTGCGCGCCCTGCGCCAGGAGTTGCGTCAGGTCCAGGCCAAGATTGGCCGACCCTGGTATCGCAGCGCTGCGGCTGTCCAGCGACGTGCCAACACAGTGCTCAAGAACTCGCCGGTCGGCAAGTTCATGCGCGTCGAAGCCCATGCCGACGAGCAGGGTCAGATTCACCTGCGCTGGTGGATCGACCGCGCAACGCTCTTGCAGGTGATGCACAAAGATGGGCGCTACCTGTTGGCCACCAACGATTGGTCGCTCTCGCCTCAGCGTATGTTCGACCTCTATCGCCAGAAAGATGAGGTCGAGAAGCGTTTCCACGTCTCCAAGAGCGATCTGAAAGTCTCACCCATCTACCTGCACAAGGACGCACGCATCGAGGGGATGCTGCTCATCAACATGTTGGCCTTGCTCACCTACAGCTTGCTGGAGCGCCAGGTGCGTCAGGGCGGGTTGCAGGTGACGACGCGGCGCATCATCGAGAAACTCGAAACCCTCGACGTCGTCGAGACCGTGTGCTGGGATGGCAGCCTGTTGCGGCGCGTCACCCCTGTGGACGAAGAGCAGGCCATCATCCTGGAAACTCTGGCGCGCGTGCTGGCCGATCTCGGACGCCCGCGCTGGTCGCACCTTCTGCTTCCTTCCGGTAGCGCCCTGCCTTGGGCCCTGCCGCCTCCCGGAGGATGGCCGGTTGCTGCGTAGGCCCGCGCTGGCGGGAGGAGAGCAGTGTGCCTGGAAAGCGAGAACGAGGGCCATCGTCTCCCAAAAGACTACGAAGAGGAGCTTGTGATGGCCTCAGCGATCACCATGCGTGTCTCCTTGGCCCTTGGCTAGCTCATCAGATGGACAAGCTTCGCTCTCTATTCGATTGGAAAGGTGCGGAAAATAGGCTCAGGGAAAAAAGGAGGGCGTATGCCGATCTATGAGTATCGCTGCCGGGATTGCGGCGCGACGTTCGAGGTGCTGGTGCGCACGGGAACAGAAGTCAGGTGTCCGCAATGCGGCAGCGCGTCGCGGGACAAGTTGATCTCCGCGCCGTTCGTATCGAGCGGGCAGACGGCGCGGCAGGCGGGACATACTTGCTGCGGGCGAGAAGAACGCTGCGCTACACCGCCCTGTTCAGAGGGCGGCGCGTGTCGGCACGGATAGACAATGAGAGGAAGTGAGTGAGATGGGTCGAGGTCGTGGAGGTGGCGGCGGCGCTGGCCGTGGCGCTGGTCGCGGGCCGGGCCGTATGGGCGGCCCCCAGGCCGCCGGGCCGGGCGGCTATTGCGTGTGCCCCAATCCCAACTGCGGGCACCGCGAGCCGCACCAGGCAGGCGTGCCCTGCTACCAGAAAAAATGCCCGAAGTGCGGCACACAAATGATCCGGGAGTAGCAACTTGGGTGTCCAGATTACCTGTGTGGTGGACAACACCGTCCAGCCCGGCTCGCGCCTGTGGGGCGAGCACGGGCTGGCATTTTTGATCGAGACGGAGGCAGGCCGGGTACTGTTCGACACCGGCCAGAGCGGCACGGTGCTGCTGCACAACCTGGCCGCGTTGGAGATCGATCCGGCGACCATAGACGCGCTGGCGATCAGCCACGCCCACCGTGACCATACCGGCGGTCTGCCGGCGCTGCTGGAGCGCACCCGTCCCGGCCTTCCGCTCTATGCGCACCCCGATCTTTTCCGCGAGCGGTTCGCGCGACGCGGAGAGCGCATCGAGTCCATCGGCCTGACGCTGGTGCGGGAGACATTGGAGGCGCGAGCCGCGCTGCACCTGGGCGCCCAACCGCAGCAGGTCCTGCCCGGCATCTGGACGAGCGGCGGGATCGCGCCCCGTCCTGAG
This sequence comes from Anaerolineae bacterium, assembly GCA_034432855.1. Taxonomy (GTDB): domain Bacteria; phylum Chloroflexota; class Anaerolineae; order B4-G1; family B4-G1; genus DAOUBA01. Next base: position 9,785 of record DAOUBA010000156.1, read on the forward strand.
CCGGTAGGAGGCAGCCCGCACCTCCTGGTGCGGGAAGGAGCAGGATGGGCCCCCGACCCCTACCAGGATGATATGGCGCTGGTCGTCGAGGTGGGCTCGGGTTTGCTCCTGTTGTGCGGCTGCTGCCACGCCGGGCTGCTCAACACGCTGGCTCACGTGCGGCGCACGTTCGAGCGCCCGGTTGTAGCCATCGCCGGCGGCACGCACCTCGTCACTGCCAACGCGGATCATCTGCGGCAGGTGAGCGAAGTGCTGTTGGAGATGAAGTCTGTGCAGCGGGTCTACCTGAACCACTGCTCGGGCGAAGCCGCGTTTCAGGCTCTGCTGCTCACTGTGGGGTCGGGCATAGTGCGTTCCTGCCCGGCAGGGACCCGGTTGGACTTGCCGGAGGGTCACTCACCGGTTTCATCGGACTCGCAAAACGAATGAGCACTTCCGGTGGATGAATGAGCGTGTTGACCAGCGTCACATGCCGGGCGATGCCGATCAGCCGATGTTTGATTTCTTCAGAGGGCTGCGGCTCCATCCGTAGCGTCACCTCCATACGGCCGATACGGCGCGGTTGCGCCTCCTTTTCATACTCGACCTGGACGCTGAGACGTTCGAATTGTAGCGCGTGCATCCGGCAGGAATTGACCACGAATTCTCCGATGCAGGCGCCTACCGCAACGGCAAAGAGTTGTGGCGCACTCGGCGCCGTGTCCGCTTCGCCGTATTCCGCCGAGGAATCCACAATTACTGTATGCTCACCGACCGTCGCCTGAAAGCACCGTCCTGTCACGTGTTCTACAACGATCCGCATTTTACCCCTCATCCGGCCTGTGGAATCCTTCAGCTGGCCTGGGAGCAACCCTCTGCGCTTCCTCATGCCGCACGGCCCAACGGGCCGACAGACTGGCGATCAGCCCGGTGATCGGCACGGCCAGGATCAGCCCGATGCTCCCCACCAGCGTGCGCACGATCTCTTCGGCGATTGGCTCACGGTTGACCCGTCGCCAGAGCGGCTCCGGGTAGAGCATAAAGGCCAGCATCAGCGGCATCGAGGCGCCCACATAGGCCAGTAGCAGCGTGTTGACCATTGCCGCGATATGGTCGCGCCCGATGTTGAGACTGCTGCGGAACAGCCGGTACCAACTCAACTCGCGGTTGACGTTGGCCAGTTCGAAGACCGCCGAAGCCTGCCCCACGCAGATATCGTCCAGCACGCCCAGCGAGCCGATGATGATCCCGCCCAGCACCAGCCCCTGCAGGTTGACCGTCTGCCCCAGTTCGAACACAATAAAGCCCGCCTCCTCGCTCATCCCGGTCAGCCGCGCGGCTCTCACGAACGTCCAGGCCAGCATACCCGTAAACGCCAGGCTGAGCATCATCCCCGCTACAGCCGCGTGCGCCTTGAAATTCCAGCCGTACACCACGTAGGTGGAGACGATGAGCAGGATGGCTGCCCCTGCCAGACTCACGGTCACCGGATTTCGCCCGGCCATAATCTGGGGCAGGATGAAGGCAAAGATCACGACCAGGCTGAACAGCGTTCCCAGGAGTGAACGGAGCCCCCGCCCGTGTCCCACCAGTGCTACCAGCGCGACAAACACGAGCGCAATCCAGAGCAAGGGTGTCGTGCGGATCAAGTCCGAGATGTAAAAGCGCTCGCCGGTCGGGCCGACTATCCGCTCCAGGTATACCCGGTCGCCGACGCGAAATAGCCGCTCCTGGCTGATGATGTTGACCGTCCCCTCGTCAACGACAACCTCCAGCCCGGCCAGGGAACCGCCCTCGATGCGCACGAGCACCCGCTGGTAGGGCTGGAAGCCACCCCCGCCCAGGTCAACTGTGCCCTCTTCCAAAATCTCGATCACGCGTGCGGGCATCGTCTCCGTGGTGACCTGCGCCGGGGATTGAGGCGCTTCTTCGGTGGGCTGCCGCCGCGCGAGCCACGGCCCTGCGAGGATGAGCGCCATCGCCAGGACGACCATCACGCCCAAGGGGATCAGGATGAAGCGTTCCTGTTTCGACATTGGCTTGCTCCAGAAGTGCCGCTATACCTCGATTCCGAACACGGCGCGCAGGAGAAAGCCGACGCCGAAACTCAACACCGCCACGCCCAGGCTCAGCCCCGCCATTTCGAAGAAGCGCCGCCTGAACGGCAGACTTTTGGCCACCGAGACGTAATAGTTGAAAAAGCCGATGACCAGGATGGCGGCGGCCAGGGTGCACGCCAGGCAGACGTAATAATTCATCAGCACCAGGTACGGGAGGATGAGAACCAACACGGTGACGACGTAGGCAACGCCCGTGTAGAGCGCAGCCCTGAACGGGTTCTTAGTCGTCTCCTCCGACTTGGTGGAGAGATACTCCGAGGCTGCCATAGAGAAGGCGGCAGCGATGCCGGTGATCGCGCCGGTCATGGCGATCAGGCGGGTGTTTTGCAGCGCCAGGGTCAGGCCGGCCAGCGCGCCGGTCAACTCCACCAGCGCGTCGTTCAGCCCCAGCACAATCGAGCCGGTATAGCGCAGCCGCTCCTCGTCCAGCAGCGCGATCAGCGCCTCCTCGTGCTCGTTCTCTTCGCGGGCGATCTCCTCGGCCTCCGGGAGCGCCGCGCCGAACGAGGCATAGTTATCCTGCGCCCCCTCCTCACCCCGCTCCATCAGTTTGATGCCGAACGTGAATCCGAACACGCGGCTGATCAGGCCATACCACCAGACCTTTGGCCAGTCCGGCTTCACGTCCTGGCCAGTGTGCTCGCGCCAGCGGTGGTAGTGGCGTAGTTCGTCGGCGGCAATGCGCTCCAGGAGCGATCGGTTCTCGGACAACCGGAGCGTCCGCGCCAGCCGGGTGTAGATGTGGTGTTCGGTGATCTCGGCCTTTTGATAGGCCAGCAGGCGGCGGTCCTCTTCGGTAAACATCGGTGATACCGGTTCTTTCACTTTGCTACTCCTTGCAATGATTCTCTCGGCACTCTGCCGTGCCCCCATTTTAGCACAGGATAGAGGAACAGTCGAATCATGGGTTGACACCCTCATCTTTTCGCGTATAATTGCACTTGCAATTACTTGCAATAAGGTCGCTGTAATGTCCTGTCCTACCCTGATTGCCGAACTGCGCTCTCGCGGCTTTCGCCTCACGCCGCAGCGTGAGATGATCGTGCGGGCCGTTGCTCACGCCGGGCGGCACGTGACCGCCGAGGAGGTTTTCGAGCAAGTGCGTGCTCATACCCAGGCCATCAACCTGGCCACCGTCTACCGCACGCTCGATCTACTGGTCGAGTTGGGCATGGCAAGCCGCGCCGACCTGGGCGACGGCAGGGTTACATATGCGCCGCTCGACCACGGCCCGCACTGCCACCTGGTCTGCCGGGTTTGCGGGAAGGAGATCGAGGCCGGGTGCGACCTGCTCGCGCCGCTGGAGGAGCAGTTCCGCGCACGGTACGGCTTTGCCGCCGACTTGCGTCACCTGGCGCTTTCCGGCCTGTGTGCCGATTGCCAATCCCAATTTCAGGAGGATGACGATGGTTCTCAATAGTGTTCTGTTCTCTCCCCAGCCGATGCACATTCCCGACGGCTTTTTGTCCGTGGCCGTCTCCATCGTGTTCTGGGTGCTCTCGCTCATCGTCGTCGGCTATGCGCTCAAGCAGGTGGGCCGCGACCTGGGCGAGCGGCAAGTGCCGCTAATGGGCGTATTGGCGGCGTGTATCTTTGCCGGGCAGATGCTCAACTTTTCGGTGACGGGCGGCACATCCGGTCACCTGCTCGGCGCAGCACTCGCCACGATTGTGTTGGGGCCGTGGGCGGCGGTGCTCGTGATGACCTGCGTCGTCGGCATCCAGGCGCTCATCTTCCAGGATGGCGGCCTGCTCGTGCTGGGCGCCAACATCTTCAACATGGGCGTCGTCGGCGTGGCAGTCGCCCACTTTGTCTATCGCACCGTCCAGCGGCTGGCGTCCGGCAAGTCGTGGGGCGTCTTTATCGGCGGATTTGTCTCCGCCTGGGCCTCCATCTTTATCGCCTCGCTGGCCTGTGCGCTGCAACTGGCGCTTTCGGGCACGTCGCCGGCCAATGTGGCTGTGCCGGCGATGGCCGGCATCCACGCCCTCATCGGCGTCGGCGAAGGGCTGATCACCGTCGGTGCGCTGGCGTTCCTGTATGCCACGCGCCGCGATCTGTTTCAGGCGGGCCGGGCGCAACCGGCGGGCAGCAAGGCGGTGTGGGTCGCCGGGCTGGTGATCGCCGTCGTGCTGGCTGTGCTCTCCCCGTTGGCATCGTCACACCCCGACGGGCTGGAGTGGGTCGCCGAACAGAAGGGCTTTCTCGACACGGCCCGTGCTCCCTTCTACGAGATCATCCCGGATTACGTGTTGCCCGGCGTGCCCAACGAGGCGCTGGCAACCATCCTGGCGGGCATCGTCGGTCTGCTGATCGTCTTGGGTGTGACGTTGGCCGTGGCCTATGCCCGGCGCAGCCGCCGGCAGGTCATCGGCGGGTAATCCTGGTTGAGCCGCTTGCACATCCACTTTCTCGATCCATACCGGCCACGTCCCAGCCCGATCCACCAACTCGACCCACGTGTCAAGTTCGTGTTGACGCTGGCGTTCATTCTCACGACGGCGTTGACGCCGGTGGGGGCGTGGCCGGTGTACGTCCTGCTTTTCTCTCTGGCCCTCGCGGTAGAGATACTCTCCGAACTGGGTGTAGGCTATGTGCTCAAGCGGGCATTGCTCGCGCTGCCGTTCGTGCTGGCGGCGCTGCCGGTGCTGGTCACGGCCAGAGGTGTGCCGCTCGCACGCGCGCCGCTCGGGCCGTGGCTGTTGACCGTCACGCGGGAGGGTGTCGAGCGCTTTGCGAGCATTGCCCTCAAATCGTGGCTTTCCGTGCAGATGGCCGTAGTGCTTGCGACGAGCACACCGTTCCCCGACTTGCTGGTGGCGATGCGCGCCGTTGGCATTCCGCGCCTATTAGTCGCCATCGTGGGGTTGGCGTGGCGTTACCTGTTCGTGATGGCCGACGAGGCGCTGCGATTGATGCGCGCACGCCAGGCTCGCAGCGGCCGTTTGGCCCAATCGGGAGCGCGGGTAGGAGGGCGAGTTATCTGGCGCGCGCGCGTCACGGGCGGCATGGCGGGTAGCCTGTTCGTGCGTGCACTCGCGCGCGCCGACCGCATCTATGCCGCCATGCTCTCGCGCGGCTACGATGGTGAAGTGCGCACGCTCGGCCTGCCGGCCCTGCATATCCACGATGTACTGCTCGCGTTGCCCTTCATCCTCTTGCTGGCTACAATCCTGGCCCTGGCGCCACTATTCCGATGAGCCAATGCCTCCTGCATCTTGCCCCCTGCCTCCTGCCTCTTGCATCCTGCATCCTGCATCCTAACCATGTCTGAATTCTGCATCGAAATCTCCCATCTCTCCTTTTCCTATCCCGATGGCCGCCAGGCGCTGCGCGACGTGAACCTGAGCGTGCGTCCGGGGGAACGGGTCGCGTTGGTGGGGCCGAACGGCGCAGGCAAATCCACGCTGCTTTTGCACCTCAACGGCATCCTGCGGGGGGATGGGGCCGTGCGGGTAATGGGACTTGAGGTCGCGGAGCCGCACCTGGCGCGCATCCGTGCTCAGGTGGGGTTGGTCTTTCAGGACGCGGACGACCAATTGTTCTCGCTGACCGTATTTGACGACGTGGCCTTCGGGCCGCTATACGCGGGGTTGCCGGAAGTGGAAGTGCGGCAACGGGTATCGTGGGCGCTGGCGCAGGTGGGGATGGAGGAATACGCCGCTCGGGTTTCGCACCACCTGAGCCTGGGGGAAAAGAAGCGCGTCGCCATTGCCACAGTGTTGGCGATGCAGCCAGAGATTCTGATTTTCGACGAGCCCACCGCCGGGCTGGACCCACGCGCCCGCCGGCGGCTGATCGAACTCTTGCACGGTTTGCCGCAGACGATGCTTGCGGCCACGCACGACCTGCGCTTCGTGGCGGAGGTCTGTCCTCGCGCGGTCATCCTCGACGGCGGGCAGGTGGTGGCCGATGGGCCAACGGATGTCCTTCTCGCCGACGAGGAACTGCTGAAGGCGCACGGGCTGGCATAGTTACCGGGTTCCCGCTGGGGCGCGTTCCTCTTGCCGCTGGCGCTGGTGGGGCTGGTGTGCGGTAGGCTTCATTCGTCCCCGCCGGGTTGCGTTACGCGGGGGTGCGGGATTTCTGCCTGAATGAGCAGGCCGCCCTGGGCCTGGTTTTGTAACTTTAGGCGTCCACCGAGCAGCGCCACGCGCTCGCTGATGCCCAGCAAGCCATAGTGCCCGGCGGCTGAAAGTGCCGCGAGGTCAAAGTCGTCGGCCAGGCCACGCCCATTGTCGGCAATCGAGAGCATCAACGTGCGCGGCGAAGTATGCTTGAGGCTGATTTCGACGGCGGTGGCCTGAGCGTGTTTACGCACGTTGTTCAACCCCTCTTGTACGATGCGAAAGATGGATAACTCAATGGCTTCGGGCAGACGGCCCAGGTTAGAGTCCAGATGAAGCGTCACGGCAATGCCTGAGCGCCTCATCCATTCGTGGGTGTACGACTGGAGCGCAGCGCCCAGTCCCAGGCTGTCAATCGTCGGTGGGCGCAGGTTGCCACAGATGTGGCGCAGGTCGTCCACGATTCCGCGAATGTCGTTCCTGATGTCTGTCAACGCGCCTCTCAGCGCGGGCGCCATCTCTTCGTCTGCTTCGACTTCCTCCAACTGATAGTTTACGCTCAGGAGATCCTGGAGCACCTCGTCGTGGAGTTCACGGGCCAGGTGTTTGCGTACCTCCTCAAGTTCGGTCAAGAGACGGCGCTGGGCATCCTGCAAGGCTACGTTGACACTGTCGAGAGCATTGATCTGTTCGGCCAATTGGTCAATGAGCTGCCGGTTCAAGGTGCTCTGCGCTGCCATGTCCCTTTCCAACAGTGCCTGGCTGTAGTGCAACTTTTCCGCCTGCTCCCGGGCGCGATAGTAGCTATCCAGCGCCCAGATAATTGGCGTGAGTTGCTGTCGGTCGGCGGTGCCAACCGTCGCCGCCACGAGTTCCTCGCGGTCGGTCTCGTCGGGGCGGTATTCGGCCACCTGCCGCCCATGACGCAGAACGATGATGCGGTCGGTCACTGCCAACAGGTGATCGAGGTTGTTACTGCTAAAGACGACGGCCGCCCCCTGCTGCTGCCACAACTGGATGAGGGAGAGGAGCTTCTGCTGATAAGGGTAACTCAACAGCATGGTCGGGTCATCAATGATGATCAACCGGAACGGGCGGGTCAGCACGCGGGCGATGGCGATCAGTTGGCGCTGCTCGCTCGACAGGTTGGCAACCTTCTCGCGCAGGGAACCGAAGCGCACGCCCAACTGGGCCAGGATTTGGGCAGCTTCTCTATCCATCCGCCGCCGGTTGGGCACCTTCAGCCACTTGACCGGCAAGGGCAAGCCGCTCTCGTTGCCCAGGAAGATATTGCCGCTGATGTCCAGGCACTCGGCCAGGTCCGGCTTCTGGTGGATGACCTCGATGCCCAATGTGCGTGCCCGAAAGGGGCACTTGAGCCGCCGGCCGGCGAAGTAGATCTCACCCTCACTAGGCGCATAAAGACCGGCCAGCATCATGGAAAGCGCCGATTTGCCCGACCCGCTCTGACCGGCCAGACCGACCACTTCACCCGAATAGACTTCCATGTTTATCCGCTGTACGACCGGCAAGGTGCCGAAACTCTTGGAGAGGTTGACTGTTCTTAGCAATGGTTCCACTTCACAGCCCTCACGCTATGCACTTACTGCCGGGCGCGTTGCTGTCGCCAATAATCGAATAGGACGGCCACCAGGATCATCGTTCCTAGCGCTACCGACTGCCAGTAGGCAGGGAATCCCAGAAGCACCAGCCCATTGCGCAACATCTGCATGATGGCTGCGCCCAACAATGCGCCCAGAATGCTTCCCTGGCCGCCGAATAGGCTGGTTCCCCCGATGACAGCGGCGGCAATGATATCCAGCTCGTATCCCACAGCTGCCGTAGAAGACGCCACCCCCAAGCGCGCGGTCATCAACAAGCCTCCGGTGGCTGCCAGTAACCCGCAGAGCACATAGACCAACTGTTTGATTTTGACGGTATTTACACCGGAGATGAGCAATGCCTGCTCATTGCTGCTGAGTGCATAGATGTATCTACCCACTATGGTCTGACTCAGCAGCAGACTCATCAATACGGCCAGGCCCAGCATAAAGAGAACCGGCACGGGCAGGGAGAAAGAGCCAATCTGCAGATAGGCTTGTCCCAATGCCCGGAACCCTGGAGGCAGATCACGCACCGGCCATCCCCCGGTCAGGCTGAATGCGATTCCCCGCACGATGCTCATCGTTGCCAGAGTGACGACGAAGGAGGGCAACCTCACCCGGCCGACCATCGTGCCGTTAACCCAACCTACCAGCCCACCGGCCAGTAGCCCGGCGATGATAGCCAGCGGCACGGCAATGCCGGCCCGCAGGCACAGTGCGCTGATGAGTCCGGCCAGGGCCATCACCGCTCCTACCGACAGGTCAACGCCGCCGATGATGATGACCATGCACTCCCCAAAGGCGGCAATGGCAGTCCACGAAAAAGCGCGGGAAACATTGGATAGATTGTTAGCGGTCAAGAAGGTGTCGGTCCGCAGGCCCAGAAACACACCGACGACCAACAGGAGGACGAGCACGGCAAACTCGTGACGGCCAACCAGGGCATGCCAGGCTCGCTCCAGCGCCTTGAGCAGAATAGGCGACGTGACTGATGAGGCAGTGGCCCTATCACGCATGTGTCTACCCTCACACGATCAGATCGTTTAGGATTTGACGGAGCACCGCTGCGTCCAAGTCCTTCTTGTCAAGGAAGGCAATGGCACCGGCCTCCAGGCCGAGCCGGTGGAATTCTCGGTCAGGATATGCGCTGATCAAGATGATACGCGAGGAAGGCGACGCGGCCTTGAGACGCAGGGTGCAGCGGATCCCATCCTCTTCGCCCAGAACCACGTCAATGAGCATTAACTGGGGCGCGACCTGCTGAGTCAGTTGTAACGCCTCGCCGATGTTTTCGGCTTCGTAAACTGCGGCCCGGGGGCATACTTTGCTGATCAGCCGCCGCAATTGACGGCGATAACGCGCGTTGTCATCTACCAGCAACATGGTGATGCTTTCCTGTACAGGTGTTTCAGAGTACGGCAAAGCCGCCTCATCGCCCGGCCCGGCCAGCACTTCGGGGTGTTGCAGTACATAGTTGACGGCTTCCAGTCGGCTTTGGACACCGAGTTGCCGATAGAGGCGCGAGAGGTGATTCTCGACAGTTTTGACGCTCAATTCCAGGCGCCGCGCAATGGTCTGATTATCGAGGCCCTGCTGCAATAAATTCAAAAGGTCACGCTGACGCGCCGTTAACGATGGCGCAGCAGACACGCCCGTATAGGCCACCAGTTTGTCTACCAGCGGGCTGGAAACCCAACGCTCACCAGCCAACACGCGCTGGACCGCCAACCGCAGGTCGCCAAGAGGCTGATCCTTCAGGTGATAGCCGTCGACGCCGGCCTTCAATAAGCCTTGCACGTAGACGTCGTCGTCGTAGGCGCTGACGACCAGAATCCTCATGTGGGGATAGGCTGCCCGAATCTGGTGGATAGCGGCCACCGGTTCAAAGTCGGGCATGGTCACATCAATCAGCAAACAGTCAGGTTTCATTTGAGCCAGCGCTTCGAAGAGCGCCGGCCCATCTCCCACCTCGCCGGCAATTTCCAGATCAGCCAGTCCCTCCAACGCATTACGGATACCGGCCCGCACGACGGCGTGATCGTCTGCCAACAGGATACGTGTTTTGCTCATGGTATTCTTGACTCTCTTCAGCGGGTTTCCGATCGCTTATTATACCACTATCGGCAGGCGTTGCCTACTGAGTGGATAGGGGGCAATCCCCTAATGCGGAATAGGGAAGAATCCTTATCGTTTGCGGGGGGGAAAGGAGTGCACCATGACAGGTTTCCTGCTATACTGATACTGTGCGCCGAGAGCGTGTATCAATTTCGGCGAACGTCCGCTCTTCCCGGCCCGTCGCCGAGCGACGAAATCGTTCGGCTCGATAATGGCTGGCCTAATATTCCACGTTGGCCCTGATTTCTCGGAACTGGTAGGAGGTGGTCTATTGAGCATTTGAACAAATCGAGGCAAGATTAAAAGGTCGGTTCAATACATCCCTAAACCAGGAGGAGGTAGCAAAATGAGTAAGCGTTTGACCAATGTAGTAGGTATGCTCGTGTTGGTGGGTTTGGTGCTGGCAGCATGCCGACCCAAGCCAACTGCGGCACCGACTGTGGCTGCGCCAGAGAGCCTGAAGATCGCCTGGATTCCGAAGGCGTTGAACAACCCGGTGTTCGAGGTGGGGCGTGATGGGGCCTTCAAGAAGGCGCAGGAACTCACGGCAGCCGGCCCGGTCAAGGTAGAGGTGCTCTACGTCGGCTCTGTGGCCTCTGACGCAGCGGAGCAGGCGCGGGTGGTCGAGGATGTGATCGCGCAGGGCGTGGATGCCATCGGGATCTCGTGCAACGATCCTACCGCCTGTGTAGACCCGATCAACAAGGCAGTCGAAGCGGGCATTCCGGTGATGACGTGGGACTCCGACTCGCCCGATAGCAAGCGGTTCACCTACCTGGGGGTAGATAACTACCAGGGTGGCAAGGCAGCCGCCGAACTGCTGGTGCGCTTCATGGGCGAGAAAGGGAAGGTGGCGTTGCTGACCGGTGTTCCTGGGGCCTTCAACCTGGAGGAGCGCATGCGGGGTTTCAAGGATGGTGTGGCGGCCTATCCGGGCATCGAGATCGTGGCCACGGTCTACTGCAAC
>DAOUBA010000157.1:0-10209 GCA_034432855.1 Anaerolineae bacterium
CCCTCCCCTCTCCCAGAGGGAGAGGGGAGGGGGGACGCAGGGGGGGAGGGGTGAGGTCGAAGTCGGCTTTCGCCCCGGTGTGACCGACCCCGTGGCCGCCCACCTCCTGCACCGTGTGCGCCTCCTGGGTATCGGCGCGGTCGAGGCCGCTGCCACCGGTACCCGTTACGTCTTCGAAGGCGATCTCTCCGCGGATGACCTCCACCGCATCGCGCGCGAGGTGCTGTGCAACGACGTCATCCAAACCTATGCACTGGGCGACTGGCAGCCGGCCTTCATCCCACGGGCTGAACCCTCCGATCTGGTCGAAATTGTCCCCCTGCGCCGGGCCGACGACGAGACGCTGGCCCGCCTGAGCGTCGAGCGCGTGCTCTTCCTCTCGCTGGATGAGATGAGAGCCATTCGGAATTATTTCGAGCGCCTGGGACGCGATCCCACCGACGTGGAACTGGAGACGCTGGCTCAGACCTGGTCGGAGCATTGCCAGCACAAGGCGTTCAAGGCGACGATTCAGTATGTACCCTCACCCCTACCCCCCTTCTCGGGTGGGGGGATGGGGGTGAGGGAAACCATCCCCGGCCTCCTGCATACCTATCTCCGCGCCGCCACCGAGAAACTGGCGCGTGATTGGGTGCGTTCGGCGTTCGTGGATAATGCCGGGATCATCGAGTTCGACGACGAGTTCGAGGTTTCGTTCAAACTGGAGACGCACAACCACCCCTCGGCGTTGGAGCCTTTCGGCGGGGCCAATACCGGCGTCGGCGGCGTCATCCGCGACATCCTCGGCGTCTCAGCGCGTCCCATTGCCAATACCGACGTGCTCTGCTTCGGTCCGCTCGACATGTCCCGCGACGAGATACCCGAGGGCATCCTGCACCCCCGTCGTATCGCACGCGGGGTCGTGGCCGGCATCGAGGATTACGGGAACAAGATGGGCATTCCCACCGTCTCCGGCGCGATCCTCTACGATCCCGGTTATGCGGCCAATCCGCTCGTCTATTGCGGCTGTGTGGGGTTGGCGCGCAAGGGACAGCACAAGCGTAACCCGCAACCAGGGGATCTGTGCGTGGCGCTGGGCGGGCGCACCGGACGCGACGGCATTCACGGCGCAACCTTCTCCTCGGCGGAACTGACCCACGAGACCGGTGAAACCGTCGGCAGCGTCGTCCAGATCGGCGACCCGATCACCGAAAAGGCGATGATGGAAGCCGTGTTGCTCGCCCGCGACGAGGGCCTGTACAACGCCATCACCGATTGCGGCGCCGGCGGCTTTTCCTCCGCTGCCGGCGAGATGGGGAAGGAGATCGGCGTCGAGATCGAGTTGCAGGATGTGCCGCTCAAATACCCTGGCCTGCGCCCCTGGGAGATCTGGCTTTCGGAAGCGCAGGAACGCATGGTGCTCGCTGTCCCCCCGGAAAATCTGCCCCGCCTCAAGGAGATCTGTGACAGGCTGGATGTCGAATTGACCGTCATCGGGCGTTTTACGGGTGACCGCCGGCTGCGCCTCCACTACGGTGGCAAAGTTTGCGCCGACATGGAGATGGATTTCGTGCACGACGGCTGGCCACGTCCCACCTTGCGTGCAGAATGGTCACCTCCCGACCTTCCTGCACCCGACCTCACTGCGGTTTCCGACCTCATATCCGTTCTCCTGCGGATGCTTTCGCACCCTGATGTTGCCAGCAAAGAACCGGTCATTCGCCGCTACGACCACGAGGTGCAGGGTGCGACGGTGGTCAAGCCGCTGGTGGGGGTCTGCAACGACGGGCCTTCGGACGCTGCCGTGTTGCGCCCGCTGGCCACCAAGGGGTGGCGCGGGATCGCGCTGGGCTGCGGCATCAACCCGCACTATGGCAAAGTAGACCCCTACGCGATGGCCTGGGCTGCGGTGGACGAGGCGGTGCGCAACGTCGTCGCCGTGGGCGCCGACCCCGACCGCATCGCCTTGCTCGACAACTTTTGCTGGGGCAACCCTTCCCTACCCGACCGCCTGGGCGGGCTGGTGCGCGCGGCACAGGGCTGTCACGATGCGGCGCTGGCCTACGGCACGCCATTCATCTCCGGCAAAGACAGCCTCAACAACGAGTATGTGGACCCGCAGGGGCAAAAGCGGGCCATTCCGCCGGCCCTGCTCATCTCGTCGCTGGGCATCGTCCCCGACGTCCGCCAGGTGGTGACAATGGATGCGAAACATGCCGGCGACATCGTCTACATCATCGGGGAGACGCGCGCCGAATTGGGCGGCTCGCTCTACTACCGGCTGCACGGTGGACTGAAGGGCGCGGTTCCCGCACCGCTTCCCGACGCGATCGAGACGATGCGTGCCCTCCATCGCGCCATCCGTGCGGGGCTGGTGCGCGCCTGCCACGATCTTTCCGAAGGTGGGCTGGCGGTCACGGCAGCGGAGATGGCCTTTGCCGGGCGGTTGGGGATGGAACTCGATCTCGCCGCGTTGCCGCGTACTGCCGACGTGGAGCGGGATGACGTGGCGTTGTTCTCCGAATCGTCCGCCCGTTTTCTGGTCGCAGTCGCGCCGGAAAAGGCTGCCGCTTTTGAAGCCGCGCTGGCCGGCCGGCCGATCGCGCGGTTGGGGGCTGTCACCGGAGACGGGATGCTGCGTGTGCGCGGGCTGGGCGGCGAGGCGGTGATGACCTGCCCCATCACCGACCTGTTGCGCGCATGGCAGGCGACAGAGGTGGTGTGATACAGGTGCGAAGGAGAAAAAGCCGAATGGACCCCAGGGCGGCAAGCAATGTGATGCTTCTGGCTGCAACAGTGGCTACGTTGGCATTGCTGCTGGATGCGAGAGCCGGTGCAGCGATATCAATCATCTTTCTCGCAGGGTTTGCAATCTATTACAGGCGAACCCGGCGGAAGGAATAAAGCCTGCGACTGCGGGTTAGGCTTGTCACAAATCAAGAATCGGTGTATCATCATTGTAGATACGCTGGGTGGAGGTGCTCAGATGCTGACACAAGTGCAACGATGGGGAAATAGCCTGGCAGTGCGCATCCCCAAGCCCTTCGCTATTGAGGTGGGATTGGAACAGGACGCTACAGTCGAGATCTCGCTGGTGGGCGACAAACTTGTCCTGAGGCCAGTCAAGTCCAGGATAACCCTGGAGCATCTTTTAGCGCAAGTGACCGAACAGAACGTGCACGGAGAAGTAGACACCGGCCCGGCCGTAGGACGCGAGGTTTGGTAAGCGGTGGCCTACATACCTCAGCGTGGCGACGTCGTCTGGATCACATTGAATCCCCAGGCCGGCCATGAGCAAGCCGGCCGTCGCCCCGCGCTTGTTCTGTCACCCGCGGCCTACAATAGCAAAGTGGGGTTGGCTATCCTGTGCCCCATCACCAGCCAGGTCAAGGGCTACCCATTCGAAGTGCTCGTTCCGGCAGGCCACAAGGTGAGTGGCGCTATCCTGGCCGATCAGGTCAAGAGCCTGGACTGGAAAGCGCGCAAGGCGGAGCGGATTTGTACGTTGCCGACGTCAATCGTTGCCGAGGTATTGGAGAAACTGGGCGTACTGCTTTCGCCGTCGGAAGCATAGGAGGTTCCATGCCTGAAAATTTCGTTCCCTTACTCTTTGCCCTGCTGTGTGGCGGGGTGTTCGTTCTGGCCCTTGTAGCGCTGGGGGTCTTTCTGATCGTCTACAGCATGCGTAGCCGGAAGAAGGCGGAAGCCAGCCAGTCCTGGCCTAGCACCGTCGGGCGAATCACCGCCGCCGAGGTCAAGCAAAGCGTCAGCAGAGACGATGACGATCGGGAACACTATGCCTACTATCCGTCCGTCGAATATGAGTATCAGGTTGCCGGCCAGACCTATACCGGCAAACGGATTGCATTCGGCGGGACCGTTGCCACCAGTAACCCCAACCAGGCGGCGGCGCAACTGGATCGCTATCCGGTAGGTGGAGAGGTCACCGTGTATTATAATCCCGAAAAGCCGAGCGAGGCAGTGTTGGAGCGCAAGGCCGGCGGCTTTGCCTGGGGCCTGGCGGTAGGCATCGTTTGCCTGGTGCTCGGCGCGTGCATCGCCTGTCCTTTGCTAATAGGGGTTGTAAGGAACTTGCTCCCGGCCCTGCAATAAACTGTCGCCTATGCAACCTCGAGTTCTGATCCTTCACGCCACCGGCACAAATCGTGACCGTGAGACCGCGTGGGCAATCGAGCATGCGGGAGGCAAGCCGCAGATCGTGCACGTGAACGAACTGCGCGAGCGTCCCGCAGCCCTGCACGACTTTCAGATGCTCGTCCTCCCCGGCGGGTTCTCCTACGGCGATGCACTCGGCGCAGGCCGCCTGTGGGCAACCGACCTGCGCTGGCTCTTCCAGGACGAACTGGCTCGCTTTATCGCTGCCGGCAAGCCGGTGCTGGGCATCTGCAACGGCTTCCAGGCGCTGGTCAAGAGCGGCTGGCTGCCCGGGCCGCCGCAAGCCGGCCTCCAGGCCACGCTCACGCGCAACGGCTCCAACCGCTTCGAATGCCGCTGGGTCTGGCTGGAGCCCAACCACGAGAGCCGTTGCGTCTTTACGTGCGGCTTATCGGAGCGCATCTACTGCCCGGTCGCACACGGCGAGGGCCGTTTTGTGCCGCGCGACGAAGCGGCCCTGGAGCACCTGCGCCAAAACGGCCAGATCGCGCTCACCTACGTCAATCCCGACGGCGGCCCTGCAGATTACCCGGCGAACCCCAACGGGAGCATCGCCGACATCGCTGGCATTTGCAACGCAGAAGGCAACGTCCTGGGGCTGATGCCCCACCCGGAGGATCACGTCGTCCCCTGGCAACACCCGCGTTTCACGCGTGGCGAGGCCGGCGAATTGGGATTGGCGCTGTTTGTACAGGGGATACGCTACGCGGCGAAGGTGTAGGCAGTGAAGATAGACGCCACTGCTTTGTGATTTGGAGTGAGACAATGCTCACCCCCGACACGCTACGCCAATACATTCCCCAAGCCCTCACCGCGGTCGAACTCGACTGGCCCCACACCCGCGAGCGCGGCAAGGTGCGTGACATCTTTGCGCTGCCCGACCATCGCCGCCTGATCGTCACCACCGACCGCCTCTCCGCCTTCGACCGTATCCTGACCGCCGTGCCGTTCAAGGGCCAGGTGCTCAATCAACTGAGCGCTTTCTGGTTCGAGAAAACAAAGGACATCATCCCAAACCACATGCTCGCTGTGCCCGACCCCAATGTGATGCTGGTGCGTGAATGTACCCCGATGCCGAGCGAGGTCATCGTGCGCGGCTATATTACCGGCGTGACGAGCACCGCGCTGTGGTATCGCTACTCGCTCGGCGAACGCCACATCTACGGCTACGATTTCCCCGAGGGCCTGCACAAGAACGCCCCCCTGCCCGAGCCGATCATCACCCCCACTACCAAAGGGCGTGCGGGAGAACACGACGAACGGCTGACCTGCGCCGAAGTCGTCGAGCGCGGCCTGCTGGATGCCCCTACGTGGGAGCAGGTGCAGGCCGCGGCGCTCGCCATCTTCAAACGCGGGCAGGAACTCGCACAGCAGGGCGGTCTGATCCTGGTGGACACCAAGTACGAGTTCGGCCGCGCGCCCGATGGCACGGTGATGCTGATTGACGAGGTGCATACCCCCGACTCCAGCCGCTTCTGGGTCGCCGAGACCTATGAAGCGCGCATTGCTCAGGGCGCAGAACCGGACAATTTCGATAAAGAGTTTCTGCGCCTGTGGTACGCCGAGCGTGGCTATCGTGGCGATGGCGAGCCGCCCGCTGCCACCGAGGACCTGATCGTGCAGGTGAGCGAGCGGTATATCGTCTGCTATGAGAGACTGACCGGGCAGACATTCGTGCCGGGTTCGTATCCGGCTGGCGCACGCATAGAGGAGACGCTCAAGAGGCTATTGTGAGGTCCAGTATACCCGTTGATTGACACAACCGCTCTATCCGGTTATAATCGCCGCACTGTCAGTTCACCCCATCGAGAGGAACGGTATGAGAACATCGAACACCTGGCGACTGGTCGCTGTCATACTCCTCGCGCTCGTAGCCCTGTACGTGGACGTTACCGACGAGCATCCCGAGTGGGTCAAATCCCTGCTCTTCTGGCGGCCGGAGGGCCAACGTGAGATCGCTTTACGTCTGGGATTGGATTTGCAGGGCGGCCTTCAGGTGCTGCTGGCTGCCAATCCCCCTGCGGGCCAGGAAGTTGATGCAGCCTCGATGGAGACTGCCCGCCGCATCGTCGAGAACCGCGTCAATGCTCTGGGCTTGACCGAGCCGGTGGTGCAGGCCCAGGGTGAACGTCGTATCATCGTCGAACTGCCGGGCATCGAGGATCCCGAACAGGCCGTGGAGACAATCAAAGGTACTGCACTGCTCGAATTCGTTAATGCAGGCTACATGCCTCTTGCAGAAGGCACCCTCGTCACGACGACGTTAGGTGGGCCTGGCACTGCCGCACCGACGGCGCCTGTGACGACGACGCCTCCCACCGGCGCCGTCCCCCAGAATCCTGCTGCACGCAACAATATGTACGGCGCGCCTCCACCTATGCAGATTGACACCACGCAGACCTATACCGCCACGATTTTGACGGCTAAGGGTAACATTGTCGTGCAACTCGACGCTGCCGCCGCCCCGCAGACCGTCAACAACTTTGTCTTTCTCTCCGAGCAGGGCTTTTACAGCGGCCTGACCTTCCATCGCGTGGAGCCCAGTTTCGTCATCCAGGGCGGCGACCCGTTGGGCAACGGCAGCGGTGGGCCGGGCTACATTATTCCGGCAGAGATCGGGCTGTCGCACGTTAAGGGCGCGATTGCTATGGCACGCCTGCCCGACGATGTCAATCCCGCACGCGCTTCCAGTGGCAGCCAGTTCTACATCGCCCTCGAAGCGCTGCCTGGGCTGGACGGCCAATATACCGTCTTCGGCCATGTGACCGCAGGGATGGATGTGGTGCAATCCATCGCTGTCGGTGACGTGATTGAACGGATTATCATCACAACCGGAGTTGCGCCGACCCCGACAGCCGAGGGTGAGCCAACAGCCGCCATCACACCCACGGCGGAACTCAGCCCCACCGGGGAACTGACGCCCACCGAGGCCATGCCGCCGGTAGCGACTGCCCCAGGCGTATACGAAACCATCCTCACCGGCGCAGGGCTCACCAATGTAGATGTCAACCGCACACAAGAAGGTAAATTCGTCGTCACCTTCGATCTGAAGCCCGAGGCTGCTACGACATTCGGCGAACACACCTCCTCTCACATAGGCCAATACCTCTGTATCGTGCTGGACAAGAAGGTGATCTCCTGCCCGGTCATCCGCTCGGCCATCGTCGGCGGCAGCGGCATGATCGAAGGCAACTTTACGCTGGAATCGGCGCGCCAGTTGGCGCTGCAATTGCGTTACGGTGCGTTGCCGGTTCCCCTGCGTGTGGAGAGTTTCAACCGCGTCGGCGCCACGCTGGGACACGAGTCGGTCGAGCGCTCGGTGCGCGCTGGGATCATCGGTCTGAGCATCGTGCTGTTCTTCATGTTGATCTATTATCGGCTGCCCGGGGGATTGGCCGACCTGTCGCTCATCATCTACGTGCTGCTGAACTTTGCGCTCTACAAACTGGCGCCGGTCACGCTCACCCTGCCCGGCATCGCCGGCTTTCTCCTCTCGGTGGGGATGGCCGTAGATGCCAACATTCTCATCTTCGAGCGCATGAAGGAGGAACTGCGGCGCGGACGCAGCCTGGTCCTTGCCATTGAGGCGGGGTTCAGCCGTGCCTGGACCTCGATCCGCGACTCGCAACTCTCCACGCTCATCATCTGCGCCATTTTGTTCTTCTTCGGCAGCAACTATGGGGCCAGCATCGTCAAGGGCTTTGCCATCACGCTGGCTATCGGTACCGCGATCAATATCTTTACCGCCGTCTTTGTCACGCGCATCTTTCTGCGCCAGGTCGCCGCCTCGGCCAACGAGTGGTTGCTGAAGCGCAAGTGGTTGTTGGGGGTGTAGCCATGTTCAACATCGTCGAAAAACGCAACTGGTACTTTACTATCTCGGCTGTTTTAATCGCGCTGAGCATCACCGTGATGGTCGTCTCGATCATCCGGTTCGGGCAACCGCTGCGGCTGGGCATTGACTTTACCGGCGGGAGCATCTTTGTGCTCCAGTTCGATCATGCCATCAGCGAGAGCGACCTGCGTGCGATATTCGAGGAATATGGGCTGGAGAACGCCATCATACAGCCCAGGGGCGCGCCAGAGGAATATACCTGGCAGGTGCGCACGCGCGAAGTCACGGCCAACGAGGTCGGCGCTCTCCTGGCTACACTGGATGAACGGATCGGGCGCGTGAACCGAAATACCCTGCAATTCGATACAGTGGAACCCGCGGTCGGCGGCGAGGTCACCCGAGCAGCGGGTCTGGCGATCCTGATCGCTTCGCTCATCATCATCGTCTTCATCTGGTATTCCTTCCGGCGTGTGCCGCACGCCTTCCGTTACGGTGTATGCACCATCGTGGGGATGCTCCACAATCTGATCGTCGCCTTCGGTTTCTATGCCCTGATGGGCATCATCGCTGGCTGGGAAGTGGACGCGCTTTTCCTCACCGCCATCCTCACCGTGATCGGCTTTTCGGTACAGGACGTGATCGTTGTCTTTGACCGTATCCGCGAGAACATCCCCCGGCACAAGGGCGAACCCTACGAGTTGATCGTCAACCGTTCGATCCTGGAGACACTGCACCGTTCGTTGGCAACGCAACTGAACGCCATGTTCGTGATGATCGCCATTATCCTCTTTGGTGGCGTCACCATCAAGCCGTTCATCGCCACGATGCTGGTCGGGATGCTCAGCGAGACCTACTCGGCCATCTTTATCGCCGTGCCGCTGCTGGCGGCGTGGGAGAAGGCTGCCGTCAAGCGGATGGCTGCACGCGCAACGGTGTAAAAGAAGCAAGATGCAGGGGGATGTAAGGTCTTGTAATTTCGTACCTCTTCAAGTCTCGTAAAATCGCACCTTTACAGTCTTGGAATATCGTACCCTTTCTAGGCGAGGAAACAAGGGAAGGTCAACTGCAGGGGTACGGTGGGGACGAAGTCGTCCGGGTTCAGGCCGGTCAGCGTGACGACGTCCAGGTTCTTGGGCGGACGGCGGGCGATCTCCACCGGTTCGCCTTCTTCCGCCTCCACATAGAAGACCCATTCCCGCTGATGAGGGTCGCAACGGACGATCACCCTGCGGTCTGCCCAGGCTCGTCCCAGGGAGTAGACCTGGCGGCCCAGGCTGACCTGACCGGCGGCGCTCACCTTGCGCTGGAAGGTGAAGGTTGCCAAGTGGTCGTATACCCGCTGGATGTCGAAGAGGGCCAGTTCCCACTCCGGTCGGTAAGGGCGACGGGGATGGAGGAGTTCAGGGTGGGCCTCCAGGGGTGGACGCCGGTTGCAGTCACCGGCACGGGAGGGGAAACGGTGGTTATGCACCCCACGTTCCCGGCCCAGTGACCGCTGGAGGGCATCCAGATCGGCCAGGCTTTCCTCATTCATTGCGAAATCACTCAGGGTGCGGTGGTTTCGTTCCACCTGGGGCTGATCGGTGGGCCGGTGTGGCCGGATGCGCCGGTGGCAGATACCCAGACCGACGAGCCAGAGGGTCAACAGGCTGGGGAAGGGATCGTTGGGACTGCCCGCCAGGGCCAGTTCGTTGTCGGTCAAGACTCCATCTGGCAAAGTCTGCCATTCGGTGAACCCTTCCCGCAACGTCTGCCGGGCCTCCGTCCAGCGGAGTTTGCGCCAGTGGTGGGCTGTCTGGACGGCGAAAGCCTGGCTGGCGATCATCGCCGCCCCGGCAGAGTCACGAATGTTGCAGATGGCGGCGATGGTGCCGTCGGCCAGGCGAATGCCCTCCTGGATGTCCAGTTGCCAGACCTCGTGCACGGCGGTGGCCCGAGGGGGTGGAGGGGGCTTCGGGGGACGGGGTCTGCGTGTCGCCCAATACTGTCCGGATAAAAGGTCGGTCGTAGTGCACTTTAACGATCAGCGGTGATGTGGTAACATTGCTGCATCCCAACACGGAGGCAGCAATGACTCAACCCACCGTCCTTGACACGCCCCCCACGACATTCGATGAATTGTGCGAGCCGATCTACCTGTTTCTCGACCAACACGAACGGGATCATACCCCTCACCACCGCGAAAAACTGCATTTCAGGGACTTTGTGCGACAGTTGGT
>DAOUBA010000158.1:0-6644 GCA_034432855.1 Anaerolineae bacterium
GACCTGCACACCGCCGTCCTGGCCGATTACCGCGACTTTGTGCGCTCCTTCATCCTCATCGCCGACGAGCGCATCCGCCAGTTCGTGGACCACGCGCTGGATGAAGAGGCCCTCCTCTGGCCCGACTTTTTGCTCCAGATCAGCCCCTCCTACGCGCGTGGGCTGACGGTGGACGACCTGGCCGCGCGCGGCGACCTGCACCCGGAGACGGCGCGCCTCTTTCGCACGTCCGACGGCGCTCCCTTCCGCCTGTATCGGCATCAGCAAGAGGCGCTGGAAAAAGCCCGCCAGGGTGCAAGTTACGTCGTCACCAGCGGCACCGGCTCCGGCAAGAGCCTCACCTACTTCATCCCCATCGCGGACCATATCCTGCGCCAGGGCGGGCCGACCGACCGCACCGTCGCGCTCATCATCTACCCGATGAACGCGCTGGTCAATTCGCAACTGCAGGCGCTGGAGGCGCTCAAATCCGGCTACGAACAGCGCATCGGCCGGCCCTGTCCGCTCACCTTTGCCCGCTACACCGGCGAAACGCGCGACGAAGACCGTCAGGCTATGCGTCAGCATCCGCCGCACATCCTGCTCACCAACTATATGATGGCCGAACTGATGCTCGTCCGCCCGGAAGACCAGCGTTTCCTGGATGCCGCCGGCGGTGGGCTGCGCTTCCTGGTCTGCGACGAACTGCACACCTATCGCGGGCGGCAGGGCGCGGACGTGGCCATGCTCATCCGTCGCCTCAAGGAACGCGCCGCCGCGCCCGCCATCATCCACATCGGCACCTCGGCCACCATGGTCGCCGAGCGGCAGAGTACGCCCGAAAGACGACGGCAGGCCGTGGCCGACTTTGCCGGCCTGCTGTTCGGGCATCCCTTCACCGCAGACGACATCATCGAAGAGACCCTGGTGCCCTTCACTCAAGGCGGCCTTCCCACGGCGGAAGAACTGCGCGCGGCGATTCAGCTCGAGAGCACGAGACCTCTCTCGCTCTCCGAATACCGCGCTCATCCCCTCTCCCGCTGGCTGGAACAGACCTTTGGCCTGGAGCCGGAAAACGGCGGCTATCGCCGGCGCGTCCCCCGGACCCTGCCGGCTGCGGCGGGACAACTGGCGGCGGAAACCGGATTGCCCCTCCCCGATTGCGAGCAGGCCCTGCGCGCCTGGCTCACCCTGGGCGGCAGCCTGGAGTGCGAAGAGGGCGGGCGCGCCCTGGCCTTCAAACTGCACCAGTTCATCGGCCAGGGACGGGCGCTCTATGCCACCCTGGAGCCGCCCGACCGGCGCGAGTTCAGCCTGGCAGGCCAGCTCCGCGCCGACGAGACGCGGCTCTTCCTGCCCCTCAAGTTCTGCCGCCAATGCGGGCAGGAATACTATCACGTCTTGCGCCGGGACGGGCGTTTCGAGCCGCACCCCATCGGCGGCTTTGAACTGGGGGAGGATGACACCGCCGGCTATCTCACGTTCGCTCCCGAGTGGAACGAGGACTACCTGCCCGAAGAGTGGCGCGAGGCCAACGGGCGGCTCAAGCGCGACGTCCGTGAGCGCGTCCCCACCCGCGTTTGGGTGCGCCCGGACGGGAGTTTCTCTGAAATGCCTCAGCCAGACGCCACGCCCATGTGGTATCAACCCGCGCCTTTTGCGCTCTGCCTCAACTGCGGCGAGTTCTACACCCGCCGGGAGGACGAGTTCCGCAAACTGGCCTCCCTTTCCAGCGAAGCGCGCTCCAGCGCCACCACCGTGCTGGCGACGGCGCTGCTCCGCCACGCTGCCCGCAGCCAGGCCGCCCGCGATAAACTCCTCACCTTCACCGATAACCGCCAGGACGCCTCGCTGCAGGCCGGGCATTTCAACGACTTGATTCAACTGGCGGTGTTGCGTTCGGCGCTGGTCACGGCCGTGCAGAGCGCGGGGACGCTGACTTCGGACCGGGTGGCGCAACAGGTCGTGGCGGCGCTGCAGGCCAGCCTTACCCTGCGCGATATTGCCCGCAACCCGGAGTTGGCGCCGGACACCGCCGCCGCCAACGACGTCTGGCAGGCCTTCACCGACCTGACCGAGTACCGGCTCTACGCCGACCTGCGCCGGGGCTGGCGCGTCATCCAGCCCAACCTGGAAGAACTCGGCCTGTTGCGCATCGGCTATCGCGGCCTGGCGGACCTGTGCCGGGATGCCGGTGCCTGGGATTTCCACCCCGCCCTGGCCGCCCAAAGCCCGGACGAGCGCGCCGCGCTCCTGCGTCTCCTGCTGGACCAGTTCCGCCGCAAACTGGCGATCAACGCGCCGGTGCTGCAAGAGTCGGAACAGCCGTTGCTGCGGCGGCGCTGTGAACAACATCTGAACGATACCTGGGGCCTGGATGCCGAAGGCGCCGAACTGCGTCCGGCCAACTGTTTCCTCCTCAAAGGGAATTCCGCCCGGCCGGTCGAGGGCTTTAGCCTGGGCGCGCGCAGCGTCATCGGGCGGCATCTGCGCCGGCAATTGGGGCTGGGAAGCGAGTCCTACCGTCCGGTGCTGGAACAACTGCTCGATCGCCTGATCGCCCACGGGCTGCTGGTACGCCTGCCGCCGGTGGATGACCATCAGCGCTTCCAACTGGACGCTGCCTGTTTGCTCTGGGAGGCCGGGGACGGCACGCCGCCGCCCCCGGACCCGCTCTACACCCGGCGCGCCGTGGCCGAGGCGTACAGCGCTGCCCCACGACCGGTCAACGCCTTCTTCCAACGCTTCTACCGGGAGACCGCCGCCGAACTGGCCGGGTTGGAAGCCCGCGAACACACCGCCCAGGTCGTCGCTCCAGGCGAGCGCGAACGCCGCGAGCGTCGCTTCCGCTGGGAGGAGCGCGACGAGTCCAAAGAGCGCGAACTGGGCCGCCGCCTGCCCTACCTGGTCTGCTCCCCCACGATGGAACTGGGCATTGACATCGCCGACCTGGATATGGTCCACCTGCGCAACGTCCCGCCCACGCCGGCCAATTACGCCCAGCGCAGCGGACGCGCGGGACGGCAGGGGCAGGCCGGCCTGATCTTCACCTATTGCGGCGCCCTCAACCCTCACGACCAGTATTTCTTCCGTCACCGGGAAGAGATGGTCGCAGGCAGCGTCCGGCCCCCGCGGTTGGACCTCGCCAACGAAAGCCTGCTCCGCGCCCATCTCCACGCCCTCTGGCTGGCCGAGGTACGGCTCCCGTTGGGGCAATCCATAGAGGAGATTTTGGAGACCGAGCAGGAGGCCCTCCCCCTGCGCGAGCACGTGGCAGCGGCCATCCACCTGAATCCCGCCGCCCGGCAACGGCTGCGACAGCGGATGCGCGCCGCGCTCCGGCACGACACCGCCCTGTTGGCGGCAGCCCCCTGGTTCACCGAGGACTGGCTCGACCGGGTGTTGGCGGAAGCGGCGCAGGAATTCGACCGCGCCTTTGACCGCTGGCGCGAACTCTATCGTGCCGCCACCCGTCAACTGCTGGAGGCGCAACAGGCGCTGCTGAAAGCGCGTAAAGCCGAAGACCAGCAACGCGCCGACCGCCTGCAACAAGAGGCCCTCCGGCAGCGCAATCTCCTCTTGCAGATTGATGTCCAGCGCGAGGAGAGCGACTTTTACCCCTACCGCTATCTTGCCAGCGAGGGCTTTTTGCCCGGCTACAACTTCCCGGCGCTGCCGGTGCGGGCCTGGGTGCCGCGCGGTGAAGGGGAATTCATCCCGCGGCCCCGCGCGCTGGCGCTGCGCGAATTTGCTCCGGGCAACATCATCTACCACGAAGGCGCCAAGTGGGAAGTGGTGGCCTTTCAAGCGCCGCCCGGCGGATTGGATGAACGGCGGCGGCAGGAACGTCTCTGCTACACCTGTGGGGCCTTCTGCGAACCGACCCTCGATCTGTGCCCGGCCTGCCACACCCGCTTCGACGGCGAGAACAGCCTGCTCGTCTCCCTGCTGGATATGCCCAACGTGAAGGCCCGCCGCCGCGAGCGCATCACCTCGGATGAAGAAGAGCGCCGCCGGCGCGGCTACAGCGTCGAAACCTTCTACCGGTTCGCCCCCGCTCCCGACGGTAGCCAGCGCGTACAACCGGCCGATGTCCTTGTCCAGGGACAGCCCCTCTTCCACCTGCTCTACGCGCCGGCCGCCACGCTCTTGCGCGTCAATCACGGCTGGCGCACCGCGCGCACGCCGGGGTTCGTCGTGGATTTTGAAAGCGGGGAGTTGCTCACCGACGCCGCGCTACCCACCCGGCCAACGACGCGCCCGCAACGGCCGGAAAACGTGCGCCTGGCGGTGCAGGAGACCCAGAACCTGCTCCTCCTGCGGCCTGCACAGGCCGATCTCTTCGCCGACCCGGCGTTCACCATCACGCTGCAGTACGCGCTCCAGCGGGGGATGGAGCAGATGTACCAGTTAGAGGAGAACGAACTGGCGGCCGAGCGCATCGGCCGCGACGAGCACCACGCCCTGCTGTTCTACGAAACCTCCGAAGGGGGCAGCGGCGTGCTGCGGCGCTTGCTGGAAGAGACCGACGCGCTGGCCCGCATCGCCCAGGCAGCGCTGGAGCGGCTGCACTACACTGCCGACGGCGCCGACCTCCAGCCGGGGTGCGTCGTGGCCTGTTACGAATGTCTGCTGAGCTACAGCAATCAACTGGATGCCCTCTTGCTGGACCGTCGCCGGGTGCGCGAGGTGCTGGTGGCGCTGACGCACACGCGCACCCTGCCGCGGGTCGCCGGACGCTCCTATGCCGAACACCTGGCCTGGCTGCGCTCGCTGACCGACACCCGCTCCGATCTGGAGCGCCGCTTCCTGGAGACGCTGGCGGCGGGCGGCTATCGCCTGCCGGATGACGCGCAGCACGCCATCCCGGAGCCGCGCTGCAACGCCGACTTTTTCTACGCGCCCAACGTCTGCGTCTTTTGCGACGGCGCGGCCCACGACGAGCCGGAACAACGTCGCCGCGACGCCGCCCTGCGGGAAGAATTGCGGGCGCGCGGCTATCGGGTGGAGGTCATCCGCTACGACCGCGACCTGGCGGAGCAGATTCGCCATCTGGCCGATGTCTTCGGCGGCACATAGACCAATAATGCCCGCCCTCTTCCTGACCTTCTTCGGCTCCCTCGCCATCTCGCCGAAACCCTGCGCCATCCGGCCTGCGAGGCGCACATCCGCGAGCGCGCCGTGGCCGCACTGAACCCCCTCGACTCTTCCCCCGATCGCCCGTAAACCGTAGGGCGGGATACGTCCCGTCCTACGCCAACACCTTCGCAATCCGCTCCAACGCCCAGTCCAGTTCCTCTCTCGTGATCACCAGCGGCGGGGCCAGGCGAATGACGATGCCGTGCGTATCCTTCGCCAGCACCCCCTGCTCCATCAACGCCTCGCAAAAGCGCCTGGCTCCGCCGGCTTCCGGCTTGAGCACGATGCCCACCAGCAACCCCTTGCCGCGGCACAGTTTCACGTGGGGGCTCTCGATCTCGCGCAGGCGGCTCATCAGGTGCTCACCCATCTCCGTTGCCCGCTCGCACAACCGCTCGTCCACGATGACGCGCAACGCCTCGCGCGCCACCGCACAGGCCAGCGGATTGCCCCCGAAGGTTGAGCCGTGATCGCCCGGCCCGAAGACATGCAGCACTTCCCGCGACGAAAGCACCGCCGAGATCGGATACATCCCACCGGAGAGCGCCTTACCCAGGATCGCCACATCGGGCCGCACTCCCTCGTGCTCGCAGGCCAGCAGTTTGCCGGTGCGCCCCAGGCCGGTCTGGATCTCGTCGGCCACCATCAGCACGTTGTGGCGGGTGCAGATTTCGCGCACGGCCCGCAGATAGCCCTCCGGCGGGACGACCACGCCCCCCTCGCCCTGTAGCGGCTCGAAGAGGAAGGCCACCGTGTTCGGTGTGATCGCCCGCTCCAGCGCCGCCGCGTCGCCGTAGGGGATGATCGTAAAGCCGGGGGTGAAGGGACCAAACCCATCGCGGTACTGCTCTTCGGTCGAGAAACTCACGATGGTGATCGTGCGCCCGTGAAAGTTGCCGGCGCAGACAATGATCTCGGCCTGGTCCTCCGGCACGCCCTTGACCAGATAGCCCCACTTGCGCACCGCCTTGATCGCCGTCTCGACCGCCTCGGCGCCCGAGTTCATCGGCAACAGCATCTCGAAGCCGGTCAACTCGCACAACTCTTTCGCAAACAGCGGGAGTTGATCGTTGCGGAATGCCCGTGAAGTCAGGGCCAGCCTTTGTGCCTGCTCCACCAGCGCGTGCACGATGCGCGGATGGCAGTGGCCCTGGTTCACCGCCGAGTATGCCGAGAGGCAATCCAGATACCTGCGTCCCTCCACATCCCACACCCATACTCCTCTGGCGCGGGTGATGACCACATCGAGCGGCTGGTAGTTGTGCGCGTTGTAGCGATTCTCCAGGTCAATATAGTCCTTGGTCTCCATGATGTCGCTCCTTTATCGTCATCTTACCATGAATCGGTAAATTGGTAAATTGGTCATTGGTCTCCCTCTCCCAATTCACTAATCACCAGTCACGCGAGCGTATCACGGTGGGGACAGGGATAGGCGGGGAAAGGGGGGCGCGGGTTCGTAGGCAGGGGAAAAAGCGGGCCGGCACGGGAATATAATCAAATGTGCCAGCCTCTTGGAAATCGGGTAT
>DAOUBA010000159.1:0-3028 GCA_034432855.1 Anaerolineae bacterium
CCTTCCCCTCTCCCAGAGGGAGAGGGGAAGGGGGGCGCAGGGGGGATGGGGTGAGGTCCGATCGCGCCAGCGCGATTCCCCGCCGCGCCTGATCGCGAAAGGAGACGGCGACATTGGGCATCGGCTCTATCACGTCCGACCAGTTGCGGAAGGGATAGGCCAGCGGATAGGGGCCCAGCCGGTCGCCGATGGCGTCCTGCGGCACGCCCGCTGCCTGTGTGGGCGTCACGTCCTCGGTATAGGTCAGCACCCCCAGATAATCGCGGCTGAACGGCTCGTCGTGATGGTAGTAGAGGAAATCCTGCGCGGAGAGGAACAGCCGGCCGCCGCCGTCGAGATACGTCTGCAGCGCCGCCTCTTCGGCCGGCGTGACCGGCGCGTACCAGTCGTAGCCGGTGAACCAGACGATGATGGGGTAACGCTGCAGGATTTCCGGCGGCGGGCTGCCCTGTTGCAGAGCGGCGCTGTGGGTGGTCCAGGTGTCGTGCGCGAGACCGTTTGCGGCGAGTGCCGTCTCGTATTTGGCCTCTTGCTCGTACCAGCGGTCGTCGTCCACCAGCAGGATAGGGGCAGGCGCTTTGGTAGTGAGGATGGCCGTCACGGCAAGCGTGGGCGAGAGCGAGGAGCGGGCGGTGAGCGTCACCGCATCTCGTGCGTCCCACGTGGCCGTGAGCGGCACGGTGACGGTCACGACGACGGTAGCCGTGGCACAAGGGGAAAGGGTGAGCACGGACTTGCTCAACTGGCGAAGCCATGCCCCGCCTGCCAACGCTAGACTGACCGTATCTGTGATACCGCCCTGCCCGATATGCCGCAGGCGCAGCGTGTAGGTGACGGCAGTACCGGGGGGAGCGATGCGCGTTTGTAGCGTGGGGGTCAGTTCGAGCCCGACGGTAGGGGGAGCAGAGACCAGCCAGGCCAGCGCGCGCGCCATCACCTCGCGGCGGGTGGCACGGTCGTTGATGGCCTCGAAGCCGAACGAGAAATAAAGGGTACGGTAATCCAGGCAGGTGCCTGCCCGTATCCCGCCGCAGCCATCTCCCCGGTAGGCCAGCACCGGCACGGCGGCGTCCGTGTCGGCGATGGCGATCACGTCGGGGAAGTCCTGGTTGTCGGCACCGCCGGGGCCGGTGATGGTAATGGTCAGCCCGGCAAAGATGTCGCCCGCCAGCCCGTCCAGCGCCCGCGTCGGCGCGTTGTCGGCAACGAAGCGGGCCTTGAGGTAATCCTCGTAATAGCGGCTCCAGAAAAACCCCCCGCCTCCGCCATCTATGAAACCGATGTCCTGCCCGCTCAACAACAGCCGCCCCCCCGACGAGAGGTAGCCGGTGATGACCCCCTCTGCGCCGATGTAGCCGGGTCCGTCCTCCGGCGCGCTCCACACGACAATATCGTATGGCGTCAGGTCGGATGTCCGGGGCAAGTCGCCCGGCAGGTGGTGGATAGAGCGCTCGTCGTACGCATAGGCCAGGTCGTCGAGCGCATGGCGGAAGTAGCCGATCTGACTTCCATAGTACCACCCGCCGCTATCTACCAGGAGGATGGAGGGAGCGGGAGGCAATGCCAGGTCGGCGACCGTGTATTGCCCGACGGTGATGGCAACGGTGGCCGTGACGACTCGGTGACCCAGATGGCGAGCACGCAGGACGTAACTGCCCGCAGGCAGGACAAATTGGTACGAGTGGGTCATTGCCTCGAGGGGTGTACCGAGCACGGTCACAGTGGCGGTCAACGGTTGGCTGGTAGCGGCGTCGGTGACACGCCCGCGCAGGATGCCGAACGGGAGCGCGGTAAGCGCAAAATCCCGTACCGTCGTCGCGCCCGCCGTCACGGTGATCAATGAAGCAGTGGCCGGTTCGTAGCCGAAGGCGGAGACGGCCAGATCGTAGGTGCCCGGCGCGAGCGCCATCCGGTATATGCCGTCGGCGGCAGTCACGGCGGTCGCACCGCCCGCGCCGTCCCGCTCCGTCGCCACGACGATCGCTCCAGCGATGGGTGTTCCGGCTGCTTCCCATGTCACTCTCCCACTGAGGTAGCCGGGCCGAGTCACCGTGGCTACGGCGGCGAAGGCATCTACCAATCCCCAGCCAGAATCATTGTTGGGCAGTGTCGCGCTCAGGGGCCTGGCGGTGCTGGTGATGACGAAGGCGGTGTGAGTGATGCTGATTGTGGGGCTGACCGAGCGCAAAAGTGCGACAATGCCGGTGACGTGGGGCGCCGCCATCGAGGTGCCGCTCCCGGAACCATAAACACCGCCGGGGAGGCTGGAGCGCACGTTCACGCCGGGGGCGACGACGTGAGGGCGTACCTCGTCCCAGGGAGAGGGGCCGCGGCTGGAGAAGTAGGCCACCGCGTCATAGGGGTCGCTTGCGCCGACGGCGAAAGCCTCCGGCAGCGAGGCCGGGGAGCCAACGGTGCCGGGGTCGGGGCCGTCGTTCCCGTTCGAGAAGACGGCAAAGATGCCGGCTGCACGCAATGCTTGCAGATCGGGCTGGAACGTCGTGAGCCAGCCATTATCATTGCCCCACGAGCAGTTGACGACATCCGGCGCTTTGGCCGGATCGCCGCCAGGCGCCAAAAGCCACTGGAAGCCGGCGTGGATCCACGAGTCGTAGCCGTAGCCCTGGTTGTTCAACACCCTGACCGCGATCCATCGTGCCCCCGGGGCAACGCCAATGCCCCTCTGCCCGACCGCCGTGCCCAGGGTGTGGGTGCCGTGGCCGTGGCCGTCCACCGGATAGCGCGCGCCCAGGCCGGTGGCGTCGTACCAACTATAGGCGTGATTGGCCGGGCCGTGAGGGTTGTAGCCGCGATAGTTGGCTTGCAGCGCCGGGTGCAGCCAATCCACGCCAGTGTCCATCCCCGCCACGACCACGCCGGTGCCGGAGATGTTCAGGGAGGCCCAGACTTCGGGGGCGTGGATGCGGGAAATGTTCCATTCGGGAATTGGTTGGTTAGTTAGTTGGTTGGTTAGTTGGCTAGTTGGTCGGTTGGTTAGTTGGCTAGTTGGTTGGTTGGTTAGTTGGTC
>DAOUBA010000160.1:0-23460 GCA_034432855.1 Anaerolineae bacterium
AGGTCGTCCTTGCTCACACCGGTGAGGTTCATCGCCACGCGGCTGCCCGGCGCGACGTGTTCGACCTTTTGCTTGTGCGTTTGCAGACCGCGCACCCGCGCCCGCAGGCCACGCGGCAACACCTCGACCTCCTGCCCCACTTCGAAGCAACCGTCGGTGAGGGTGCCAGTGACGACGGTGCCAAAGCCGCTGATGGTAAAGACGCGGTCCACCGGCAGCCGGGGCTGGCCGAAGTCACGGCGCGGCTCCGTCTGCGCGAGCATCGCTTGTAGTGCAGCCACCAACTCATCGAGGCCCCGGCCGGTACGGGCGGAAACGGGGATGATGGGCGCCCCCTCCAATACAGTCCCCTCCAGCGTCTCGGCCACATCGGCGGCGACCAGATCGAGCCATTCCTCGTTCTCCGCCAAGTCGGCCTTCGTGAGGGCGACGACGCCCCTGCCGACCCCCAGCAGGTCGAGGATTGCCAGGTGCTCACGGGTCTGCGGCATCACGCCCTCGTCGGCGGCGACGACGAAAAGGGCAGCGTCAATGCCGCCCACCCCGGCGAGCATGTTCTCGATGAAATCACGGTGTCCGGGCACATCCACGATGCCGATGGATTCGCCATTGGGGAGCGTGAGCCAGGCAAAGCCCAGGTCAATCGTCATCTCCCGCTCCTGCTCCTCGCGCAGGCGATCGGGGTTGATGCCAGTGAGGGCATGGACGAGGGTGGATTTGCCGTGATCTACGTGCCCGGCGGTGCCGATGACGTGCATTCGGATGGCTCCTGGCTACGGACGTTCGTTTGAGCGCCCCTTTTGCTTCTGCTCGCCGCGCAAAGCCGCGCGCGCCTCGGCGAAGGCTTGCTCAGCACGCTCAACCGCACTCTGCGTCTCTTCCAGGGCATGGTGCGCGTCCATACGGCGGGAATCGAACAAGATTTCGAGTTGGTTTCGCTGAGCCTGGATCTGCGCCTCAAGCGTGCCAACTCGACCGGAGAGTTCCTGGTTCACTTTCTCCTGGGCGCGCCATTGCTCATCCAGTAGAATCTGACGTTTTTTCTGCTCCTTATCCTGTGCAGCCTGCCACTCCTCCCACTGGCGCTTGAGCCGATCCTCGGCCAGGCGCTGCATCTCGGCGACCTCGTTCTGCCGCTTTTCCAGCCGCGCCTGGAAACCCTCCAACTTTTCCAGCGCCCGCCTGTTGAGTTGATATTGCTCGACGAAACGCTGGGTCTGCGCCCGCCATTCCTCCACCTCCCGATTGACCTGCTCGGCCTGGTCGGCATACTTCTTGACCGCCTGCTCGCGGCGGAACTCGGCCACGCGCATCTCCTCGAAGCCCTTCTGAAAGTCCTTCAGTTGCTGCACGGCCTCGTCAATGTGCGCCTTGTGCTTCTGGATCATCTCCTCCAAAAGAGGGAGTTTGGCCGCCTGCACCTCAGTCTTCTTGCGCAGTTCGGTCGTCTCCTGTTCCAATTCGGCGATGCGGCGGTTGTCGGCGCGGCGCTGTTCCTCGAGATACGTCACCACCTGCACGCGGTCGTCGGTACGCTTGCTCAGGTCGGCCACGGTCGCCTCCAGGCGCTGGAAGGCCTCGTTGAGCCGCCGCTCCTCGGCCTGGCGAGCTTTCAACTCCTCATCGTAACGAGGCAAGACCTGCAAACGTTTCTCGATGGCGCCCAACTGGTCGGCCAGGGTTTCCGCTTCGATCTTGCGCAGCCGCTCGGCCTCCGCGCGCTCTCTCTTCCACATCTCCTCGCGCTGATCGAGCAAAAAGAGCATCTCGTTCTTATAGTTCGCCACCGTCTGCTCGAACGCGGCTGCCTGCGCAATCAGACTCTGAAGGCCGGCCAGCGTGGCCTGTAACTCGTGAATCTGGGCCGCCTGCTGGGCCAGTTGTTGCTCCTGGCTGCGCGTGGCCTCTTGCAGCGTGGCGATGATCGCCTTGTCCTTGCGACGTTCTTCATCCAACCACTTGAGCATCTGGGTGGCCTGCGCCAGTTCCATCGTTTCGCTCGGTTGTTTTGCCATATGCACCCCCTGGGTGATTTCTCAAGCACGTCGTGATGATTATAGCATATTCCCCCTCACAGGCAACGCGCGGTTGACAGCCTGGCTCGTGCCGCTAT
Organism: Anaerolineae bacterium; assembly: GCA_034432855.1. Taxonomy (GTDB): domain Bacteria; phylum Chloroflexota; class Anaerolineae; order B4-G1; family B4-G1; genus DAOUBA01. Next base: position 2,114 of record DAOUBA010000160.1, read on the forward strand.
AATGGCAATAGCGCAAAACCAATCTGCGGGCGTGGTGCTCATGCTCCCTCTCACATGGCCCGCGTCGGGTCTGTCAGTGGCAGCAGGCTTTCCAGCCTGCCTGTGCACGGGCTGGAAAGCCCGTGCCACGTCTCCTGTTGAGATACTATCGGTCATTCACCATGCGCATCGGCATTGACGCCCGTATCACCTACTACGTCCGGGGCGGGATCAGCAACTATGCGCTGCACTTGCTCCGGGCATTGGCCACGCTTGACGCGGAAAGTGACTACATCGTCCTGCACAGCCGCAAGGACCACCACCCCCTGCGACCTGGGCCGAACTTTCGGCCCGTCCCCTGCTGGACCCCCCCACACCACCGACTGGAACGCTGGGCGCTAGGGTTAGAGATTGCGCGCCTGCGTCTCGACCTGCTCCACAGCCCCGATTTCATCCCGCCGGCCTGCGGCTACCGGTGCTCGGTCATCACCGTCCACGACCTCAACTTCCTCTACTATCCGCAATTCCTCACTGCCGAGAGTCGCCGGCACTACAATCGGCAGATTGGCTGGGCAGTGCACCGCGCCGATCACATCCTGGCCGACTCGTACGCGACCCAGGCCGACCTCATCACGTGGTTGAACGTCCCCCCCGAAAAGATCACCACCGTGCATCTGGCTGCCGACCCCGCTTTTCGCCCGCTGCCGGAAGAGGAGACGCGGCGGGCCATCGCGCAATACGGCCTGCAGCCAGGGTACCTGCTCTTCGTAGGAACGCTGGAGCCGCGCAAGAACGTGCCGGGGTTGTTGCATGCCTATCACTCGCTGTTGGAACAGCGGGTCACGACTGCACCTTTGGTGCTGGTGGGCCGTAAGGGGTGGTTGTACGATGAAATCTTTCAGCGTGTCGCCGCATTAGGCTTGACCGGGCAGGTGCGTTTCATCCACGACGCATCCGACGCCGACTTGCCGGGCCTCTACAACGGCGCGGGTGTTCTGGTGCTGCCCTCGTACTATGAGGGATTTGGGCTGCCGGCGCTGGAAGCGCTGTCTTGCGGCACGCCGGTAGTTGTGGCCAATCGTGCGTCGCTGCCGGAGGTAGTGGGCGAGGCCGGGCTGTTGGTGGACCCGGACGATCCCGAAGCCCTCGCCCAGGCACTGGCCCGCGTCCTGACGGATGGGGCGCTGCGTGCCCGACTGCGAGAACTGGGTCTGGCGCAGGCCACGCGCTTCACCTGGGAGCGCACCGCCCGCGAAACCCTGACTGTTTACCGGACCGTCCTGCAACGGTAGTGTCCACCAGCCTCCCCATCTCCTCGCTGACTCTATACAACACCTCTCCTGCTCTTCTCACCAGCAGGATACCCTCGTCCTCGCGGTTCGCCCACTCCTCGAGATTGACCGTGGCCGGGTCGAGGCACCCCAACCCCAACCGCTCGCAACGCTCACGCGGGATGCCGGTTGCCAGCGTGACCCGGATGCGCGGCCGCTCGACGCCGTTCTCACAAGTTCCCACGCCGCGCAGGAGGGTCGAGTGGGCCAACACGCCCCAGGGGTAGTGCTGAAAACGATCCCACTGCCTGACGAAATAGTCGCGCACGTGATACCCGATCTCGTCGAGGAGTCTGCCGTGCGTGTACGAGACCTCGACGATGTGTGGCGCATAGATGACCACCTCACCGCCATCGGCGACGGCCGGCTCCACTTTGTACATTCCCTTGGCCCCGGTCCATAGATCATCGTACAGCGTGGGCATCACCGCGAGCACGCGCCGGAAAGGGCGCTCGACATAGACAATGTCCAATTGCGCCGAAAGCGCCACCGCCGCGCGCCAGGCTTCTTCCATCGGCCCGACGTAGAGGCCGTGCAGCGTCTCCCCGTGCATGACCAGGGCGATGCACGAGCGGGGAATGGGGATGAACCCGGCGGCGCGGTCAATCATCCGGCGCACGGGGGTATCGGCCACGCCGATGATCTCGCGGCAGGTGATGAGCGCCCCCAGCCAGTGGGTGACGTTGATGATCTCGGGGCCGGCGATGCCGGGAACGAAGTACTTGTTGCCGCCGGAGAATCCCACGACCTCGTGCGGAAAGACCGGCCCGCAGACCAGCAGGTGGTCATAGTCCAGAATCGCTTTGTTGAGCCTGATCGGTACGTCCAACGAGAGCATCCCATTGCTCAGGTCACGTGTTTCGTGTTCCGTGATCGCTCCCAACGTGACGAGCGCGCTCTCGTCGTCCCAGCGATGGTTAAAGATACGCGAGCGCCCGGCCCGGCCTTCGCGTACCTCCTGGCCGATCAGTCGGCTCAAGGCGGCGTCGCCCATCGGCGGATGTGTGCCCAGTGCCACCAGATAATCGAGCGCCGCCGCCCGTTCTCCCACCAACTCGCCCAGCAGCCGAAAGAGCAAGGCCACCGGCGCGGTGCGGGTGCCATCGGGAATGATGACGAGCACGCGCCTGCCCGACAGGTCGTGTGCCGCCAGGAAGCGGGCCAGAATCTCGCGCACCTCGGCTTCGGTCAGCGCCCGGTCGGAGTATCCCTGACCGATCATACTCAGAATTCCTGCAACAGGTTCAACAATCGGCGATCCAGTGTGTGGCCGTGCCAGTCCTCGTAGGCCACGTCTCGCCGTTCAGAATTGAGCACGCCAAAGGGGCCGCGGAAATTCCACAGCGCATAGCCGATCCCGTGGGCGGCGAGGATTTCGAGCACGTCGCGCAGCCAGCGCAAAAAGACCTCGTGCGGCGTGTGGTTGAACGCGCCGCCTTCCCCACAGTGCACGCCGACGCCGCACCGAGCCAGGTCGGCCCACGGCGCGTAGAACTGCTCCAGTCGCGCGCGGTCCCAGCGCCCGTCGAAGAAATCGCCCGGCCAGGTCGGCTCCGGCCAGTTCTCTCCGCCCACCCACGGCGCCTTGTAATGGCTTACCCCCATCGGGTCGTAGGCCCGGCAGGATTGGGCGATCCCCAGGTCGGCCAGTTCGGGGCACGGGGTGCGGCCATAGTCCAGCCCGTCGGCGATGATCAGCCGGTCGGGGTCTATCTGGCGGATCGCCTGCACGGCGGCACGGATGACCCGTTCGTGGTCAACACGCGAGACATGCGCCGGCTCGTTCACCAGATTGAAACTGAGTTGCGTCGAGGAGATGCCGCGATATCGTCTGGCGAAGAGCGCCCAATGGAAACAGAACGCCTCCAGTGCGTCGGCGTCCTTCCAGAGGTTGAACGGCTCCGTCCGCTCACGGTTGACCGAGTACCCCGGCGCGCGGTGAAAGTTCAGGCAGACGTGGATGCCGTAGCGCTGGCCGAGTTGGACGACGCGGTCCACCTTCTCCAGCATCGGCTCGTGGATCTTGAACACGTCGCCGTCTTCGATCCACAAGAGATAGCACATCGGGATACGGGCAAAGTCAAAGCCCCATTCGGCCATCCAGCGAAAGTCATCTTCCTGAAAATTGCCATCGCTCCTGGATGTGAACATCTCCAGCAGATTGAATCCGCGCCAGCGCGGTAGGACGGTTTGCGTCTGTCGCATCTATACAGCCTCCCTGAAGCGGGCCCTCCCGTTTTCGATCAAGATCGTGCCCGGTCTGAACGCCTTCCAGAAAGGATGTCGCCTCTTTTCCAGTTGCGGTATCCAAAGATATTGGCTCCTGGGATCGCTCTGCATTTCGAGTTCACCCAACGCCAACAGTTGTCTCACGATCTCGGGAAGGACGCCCGACCAGTCAATCTCTTGCCTCATATAGAAACTGTGTTGCGCTAAAATGCGATCGAGCAGTTTGCCGAGCAGGGCCTCGTCCACGGGCCTGATATAGAAGAAGCAATTGTCGTGGATATACACCTGACAGGCGATGCTGTCTTCCCGATCTATGCTAAAGTCATTTCCTTCGAATCTGACCCCCAGGGCGGAGCGGATGTTGTCCGTCAACACACACTCGTTGGGGAAGGTGTCCTGACAAACGGCCTGGACCGGCGATGTCTCTTGATACTCGATGTGCTCGAACAAAGAGGCTGTATTTCTATCGCAGCCCAGCAGCAAGAGATTATCGTCGTATTCTCCGTACACCGTCGAGTACCAGATCAGGTCCAATGCCGTAAGCGTAGGCAGGATGACCCGCAAAGAGACCCCCGCGCCGTTCAGGGACGAATCCCGATAGCGGAGGCGGGTCAGCCGTTTGCGTGACCACCAGTCGTCCAACTGTGGATCAATCATACGTCCCCGGTTTGAAAACAATCGAGGCGGGCTAAGCCCGCCCTCCCCACAACTCGCGCAGGCGATGGGCAGCTAACTTGGGGCGGCGGTCGCGGGTAAACACCCCCTTCAGGTTCAGCGCCCCCACACGATGCACCGCCTGCCCGGTCTTGAAGTCGCACAGGTTCCACACGTGCTGCCCGACCACGAACGGCTTGCTGTTCAGCACCTCGATGTAGCGGGCAATCATCTCCGCCTGGTACTCCTCGCTGAACATCTCCGGCGGCTGGGCGTGATGGCCGGCGACGGCGTCCGCCCCAAACTCGGTGAGGATCAGCGGTTTGGGGTACTTTTGGTGCAGCGCGTCCAGTTCCGCCGCGAGCAGCGCGCAGCCTTCCTCCAGCCGTCCATAGTGGGTGTACCAGCCGAAATAGCGGTTGAGGCAGACCACATCGAGAAACTCGAACGACTCTTCGCCGAGACCAGCATAACTCACCAGCGTCACCGGGCGGGTGGGGTCGAGCGATTTCGCCAGGTCATACAGGTCGCGGAAGAACGGTTTGGCCGCCGGGCGGTGCGAGTGCGGCTCGTTGGCCAGACTCCACATCACGACGCTGGGATGGTTCTTGTCGCGGGCGATCATCTCGCGCACGTACTGGCGGCACAGCGCCAGCCGCCGTTCCAAACCCTCCTCGGCGAAGAAGAGCCCCACAGCGGGGGTTTCGTCAATCACCAGGAAGCCCAGCCGGTCGGCCAGGTCCATCATCTGCTCGGAGTAGGGATAGTGGGTGGTGCGGAAGGAGTTGGCCCCTATCCACTTCATCAGCGCATAGTCCTTGATGATCACCGGCGGCGCGAACCCTCGCCCGAAGATGGGGAAATCCTCGTGGCGGCCAAAGCCCTTGAGGATGATCGGCTCGCCGTTGAGGAGCAGCGCGTCGCCCTCGACCCGGATGGTGCGGATGCCCACCGGCAGGGTGTAGCGGTCAAAGAGGCCATCGCCACCGGCCAGTTCGACCGTCAGGTCGTAGAGGTTGGGCGTATCCGGCGACCAGAGGGCGGGGTGGGGCACGGTCAGCACGATCTCGTCCCCCGTTGATTCCACCGTCAGGTCTGCGCCGTGGCTGTGCAGGGCAACACGACGGGTTGCCCGCACGCCCGCCTCTACGCGCACGCGCACCATGCCCTCGGTCTCGGTGATCACGGTGATGTCGCCGATCCCCTCATGGGGGACGGCGTAGAGCAGCACCGGGCGCTGGATGCCGCAATAGGGAAAGAAATCGAAACTGGTAGGTGGATAGTTCTGGCTACCGAAGGCGTCCAGCGGATCGGCAGGGACGTTGCCCGGCGGAACACGGTCGGGAGCCAGGTGCCCCTCGACGCGCACGACCAGCTGATTGCCTTCCGGGCGCAGGTGGGGGGTGACGTCGAACTCGAACGGCAGGTGGCCGCCTTCGTGTTGCCCCAGGGCCACGCCGTTGAGCCACACCTGCGCCAGGTAGTTGACCGAGCCGAAGCGCAAGAACACGCGTTTCTCCTCCCAACCCCAGGGGAGGTCAAAGCGGGTCTGGTACCAGGCGGGGCCGAGATCATCGCGCCCTTCCTCGAACTGGTCGTTCCAACTGGCGGGGACGGCGATGGGGCGGGCATCGTCGAAGCCGGTGCTCCATTCCGCATCCAGGCCGCGATCTTGGGGGTCGAAGCGAAAATCCCAAAAGCCCGAAAGGTCGAGCACCTGGCGAAAGGGGTTGGATTGGGGGTAGAGCATATTGCCTCCACATGATTCCGTTGACACAATGTCGAATTCGATATATACTCACTTGTGGATACCGCTCAGGCCGACTTCTTATGAAACGGGCATCCTTCCAATGGGATGAACGCAATATCGAACACGTCACGGCACATAACGTCGAGCCTTACGAAGCTGAAGAGGTTCTAGACGATGACCCGCTCATTTTGCGAACCTGTGATGACAAGTACTTAGCCTACGGGCAGGCCGATTCGGGTCGCTACCTGCTGGTTGTGTTCGTTTGGAAGTCGGCCAATGTGATTCGCGTAATTACTGCTCGTGATTTGAGCGATGCCGAGAAGAAACGCCTGAAGCGCTCCCGAAATAAACGATGAACGAGATACCGATATTCAAAACCGAAGAAGAAGCGGCTGAGTGGTTTGATACTCACGATACGGCGCCATATATGGACTCCCTGGAAAAAGTGAAGGAACGCATCCTCGTGATTCGCTCTTGGCCGCCTGTTGGCTCCCTGGGTGTACGCCTCCCGGCCCGCTACCTCGAGGCCATCCGGGCCGCTGCCGGGCACAAAGGAGTCCCTGCCGAAACGCTCATCAAGGACTGGCTGATCGAGAAACTCGAGCAGGAAATTCCCGAGTTGTCCTCCGCATAACCCCCGCAGGGATGCATCCCTGCAACTCCCTCACACCCCGCTGAACGCGCTAAAGCCGCCGTCTATCGGGATGACGGCGCCGGTGACAAACGCCGCCGCTGGCGAGAGCAGCCAGACCACGGCGCCGATCAGATCGGCGGGCTCCCCAAAGCGGCCCATCGGCGTGTGGGCGATGATGGCATGGCCGCGCGGCGTCAGTTCACCGGTCTGCTCATCGGTGAGCAGGAAGCGGTTCTGCTCGGTCAGGAAAAAGCCTGGGGCGATGGCGTTGACGCGGATACGCGGGCTATACTCCTGCGCCATATACACCGCCAGCCACTGGGTGAAATTATTCACCGCCGCCTTGGCCGCCGAGTAGGCCGAGATGCGGGTGAGCGGGCGGAAAGCGCCCATCGAAGAGATGTTGAGGATACAGCCCTCGCCCTGGGCGGCCATCGGCTGGCCAAAGACCTGGCAGGCCAGCAGCGTGCCCATCAGGTTGAGGTCGAACACCTCGCGCAACGCGTCGGCAGGCAGATCGAAGAAGGGAAGGTCGGGCGTGGTAGTAGCCTGCGGCCTGTTGCCCCCCGCACCGTTGATGAGGATGTCCACACGGCCAAAGCGGTCCAGCACCGCTTCACATGCTCTCTCCAGCGCCGGGCGGTCGCGCACGTCGCAGGAAAGGGCCAGCGCCACCCCTCCGGCCGCAGTGATCTCGTCGGCGACCCTTTGCGTGGATTGGAGGGAGCGGCTCATCACCACAACCCTGACGCCCAACCGCCCCAGCGCACGGGCGATCTCCCCACACAATATGCCTCCTCCACCGGTGATGACGGCGACACGATGTGCAAGATCAAACAATTGCTCTAGATAGTCACTCATTGTTATCTCCAAGATGCAGGATGCAAGATGCAAGATGCAGGATGCAAGATGCAAGATGCAAGATGCAGGATGCAAGATGCAGGACTATGGGCGTTTTTTGTATTGGCGTTGTTGGTCGGAGGAGAGGACCAGGGCAGCAATGATTTCATCCAGCAGTTTGATGCGGTGCTGGAATACTTCCGGGCGGAGGAAGCGACGACCACGATAGTACCAGCCGCGAGATTCACGTGCCGAGCCAAGCGCAATGCGCTGGAAATAGGCATTATCTTTGCCAAAACCACGCCCATGTCCTTCCTCGATGTTGGCGCAGATAGACCCCACGCTGCAGATCAATTGCTCAGCGATCTTTCGACCACGTGGTTCGCGCATCATCGAATCCGTATCTTCCCAAACCAAGTCAGAGAGGAACAGCGCCTTAGGATACACCTGGAAGTTCCATAAAGGATCCTGTTTTATGCTCTCAGGCACCTGCGCCACCCACTCTTCATAACTAAACCCTTCCATCTCGCCTCCTCCTCTCTTGCCTCCCGCCTCCTGCCTCTTGCTTCCTGCCTCTTGCTTCCTGCCTCTTGCTTCCTGCCTCCTGCCTTCAACCAAGCAGGGCCAGATGTCGGCGCAGGTGCGCTTCCAGGTATGTGTAGTAGGTTTCCTCGCGGGCGCGAAGCACTGCCAGCAGACGTTCGCCGAAACGCTCCAGCACCGAGCCAAAGGTGACATGCAAAACCTGCCGGGCATCGAACTGCTCGAACAGGCCCAGGAGCGCCGTGTCGTCCAGATTTTTGGGGGCGGGCACCCGCGCCAGCCTTGCCGAGACATGGTAGGAAGCGCGGTCGCTTCGGTAACAAGTGCGGGCAAAGGCCAGAATCTCGCGGAAAAGGGCCGGGTCCGCCTGGGCAACCGTCCGCAACGCCTCCAGGTAACTCGTCCCGGCGGTCTTGACGTGCACCAGCCCGCTACCCAATTGCCCAATGATGGGATAGATGCTGAGTTTGTCGGAGCCGGAGTGCAGGCTGATCTTGTAGGGTCCTAACGCCTGTGCGATGGCAACGTGGCGGGCAAACTCGGCGGCAAATGTGTCCAGATTCCCGATATAGTCCACGCCTTTCTCGAAACGCCCCACAAAACGCGGGGCCAGGCTCACCCAACGTACTCCCAGCCGTTTCAATTCGCCGGCGATGTACCAGTGCTCCTCCGGCGAGGTGGGCGTTTCTGTCTCGTCCACCGAGACCTCGAACTCGAACCGGTCCGCGCCCAGGCGGTCGGCGGTGTGGCGGTACATCCGGACCGTGTGTGCGACGGCCCGCCCGTATTTGGCTGCCGCACGATACAGCCTCAGGCGATCGAAGGCGAGCGCAGAGTCCCCCAGATCGAGGGGGCGCTCCAGGTAGCGGAGTTCCATACCCCCCGGCGTATCTTCCAGTATGTCCCAGGGAAGCGCCTGCACTTTTTCAACGACTGCGGCGGGGCGGGCCATCGTGACGCTATGGTCCACGTATTCACCGGGGTCTACAGTATAGAACGTATACCCGGCGGCGACAAAGGTGTCCACATCCTCCGGCGTTTTCAGATGATCGGCGTCGGCGCCCCAGGGGCCGCGCCAGCCTTCCTGGAACAGTCCCCAGGTCGCATCGTCGAGCACCTGCTGCGGAGTGCGCCCGGTGCGGGCGTTTTCGCGCACCGACTGTTGGGCGAAAACAGGCGCAGGGGGTGGAGCACCGATGCTACGGCAGGCACGCACGTGCCCCGGCGTTGCCAACCCCAACCGATCGCCGAAGCCGAAGGAGGTCTGCAGACCCAGCAGCGTGGGGCACAGCCAGGGGAGTCGCGTCCGCAAGGCAGCGGCGTTGGCCGGCGTGAGCGGGCAGAGCAACGCCTCGCCCTGCCGCTCGCCTTCAAAGCCCTGCGCGTCGCCCCGCACGGCCAGGACCTTCTGGTTACCGGCAACACGGGCCAGGGCATAAGAGGTCCCATCCACCTCGATCTGGGATTGCTGATAGAGTTCGGTCATTGCACTCAACCTCGCAAATATATGTCCGCAAAATCCAGGTACCGCTCCCAATCATGATCCGTCACGTCATGTCCCCCCGGGCGGATATGATAACCGATGGTGCTCGTCACCGGCCGGTTCGGTGCAGGCATCTCGTCGTCGGCCAGCCCATCGGTACCCAGAAGCCGGTACACGGCATCGGCATGCCGGGCAGCCAGGAACTCACCACGCGGGTCGGCCCACAAGTCTTCCGTTGCGCTGGCCACATAAACCGGGCGCGGAGCGATCAACGCCAGCAGCATGTGCTGATCCACCGGCAATGCATCCTCCCGGTCATCGTACCGCTTGAAATTTTGACAGAACCAGTGTGGGAATCTCTCGTTGATCAGGCGGACCGTCTCGCCGAACCGCCGGCGGGAGAGTGCTGCTCCACCGCAGCCGGAGTTGTTCGAGATCACCAGTGCGAACCGCGTGTCCTGTGCCCCGGCCCAGAGTGCGGTCTTGCCCAGGCGCGAATGACCCATCACCGCCACGCGCCTGTGGTCAACGTCGTCGTCGGTCTCGAAGTAATCCAGCGCCCGGCTCAATCCCCAGGCCCAGGCGCCGATGGCGCCCCACTCATCCGGGTCGGGCTGCGATTGCCCTGGCCGATAGAACAGGGGATGCACGCCGTTCTGAAAGCCGTCGTCAAAATCGGGGTCCAGGTCGCCGCAGTAGATGGTCGCCAGGCCGTACCCGCGCTCCAGGATGCGCTCGACCGGCCAGCGGCGGGCACACGTGCCCCTGGAGGCTTCCGTAGCCCGGTGGTTCACCACGCGACATTCTTCACTCTCCGGCATCCAGCGGGTCGAAAGTGTGATGCCGGGATCGGGATGGATCGTGTGATTGCCGAAAAAATTCAATCCGACAAAGGCCGGCGTGGGTCTGGAACGGCCATTGGGCAGGTAAATGAGGATGTCCATCCGGGGGCCATCCTCGTCGCCTGTAAAATAGACCGACACCTCCTTGCGGGTGGCCTGCCCGCCAAGTGCCGTCTTATCCACAGAGGTCACGCGAAAGGTCATACCTTGCGGGCGCCCCGGCGCTCGGCCATAGACGTGTTGCTCGAACAGGCGCAGGATTTCGGGCCGGCGTCGTGAAAACCACATGTGGGCATCCGTCACCTTCGTCCCGTCGGAGAGGAGCAGCGGGTCGGGCAGGGTATATTCGGGTACCTTCGACTCGTCGTAATTGACGTCCCAGGTTGAATTGCCCATTTCAACCAGTGTAGTGGCTATGTGGGACAGCCTTTCAGGCTGTCCGGACAGGCTGAAAGCCTGTTCTACTCAGAGCCGATATGCTCGCTTTGCCAGGCCATAGGCCAGTTCCCACACCATCTCCCGCGCCGCATCCACGGTCACGATTCCCCGCGTGACGAGCCCGGCGACCCAGTTTGCGCTGGCGCGGCGCCAGAGATCGTGACGGGCCGGGATGGAGGGGAAGGCGCGCGTGTCGTCGTTAAAGCCCACGGTGTTGTAGATTCCCGCTGTCTCCATCACCCGGTCGAAATAGCGCCGCATCCCGTTGAGGCTATCGTGGAACCACCAGGGCGGCCCCAGTTTCAGCGCCGGATAGTGACCGGCAAGCGGCGCCAGTTCGCGGGCGTAGGCCGATTCGTCGAGCGTGAAAAGGATGAGGGTGAGGCGGGAATCGTTGCCGTACTTGTTCAACAGTGGGCGCAGGTTGTGGGTGAACTCACTGCGCTCCGGAATATCGCCCCCCTTGTCCGGGCCGAATCGTTCAAAGACCAACGGATTGTGATTGCGTACTGCGCCGACATGGAACTGCATGACCAGCCCATCCTCGATGCTCATCCGTGCGAATTCCATCACCATGTGCGCGGTGAAGCGGTGAGCGTCCTCCGGTGCGGCCTGCCCGTGCAGCGCCCGCTGGAAAATCGCCTCGGCCTCGGCAGGGGTCAACTCCGCCGTATACGCCGATTGCGCCGCGTGGTCGGTGGCCGTCGCGCCCATCCGCTTGAAGAAGGCGCGGCGTTCCTCCAGTGCGCGGACGAAGGCCGGGTAGGAGTGAATGGCGATACCGCTTGCCTGGCCCAGCGCGTCAATATTCTGACGCCAGCCGGGGGCCAGGAGGTTGACGACTGCATCAGGGCGAAAGGTAGGACGCACATCCCCCTTCCATCCCGAATCGCGGATAGCCCGATGTGCCTCCAGCGGATCGGCGGCCCCGTCGGTCGTACAGAGCACTTCGATATTGAAGCACTCGAAGAGCGCACGCGGGCGGAATTCGGGCTGTGCCAACTTCTCGGCGATGCGGTCATAGATAGCCTGGGCCGTCTCACCGTTCAGTTCCTCTTCGATACCGAACACCTCGATCAATTCCTGGGTCAGCCAGATGCCGGTGGGCGTTCCACGGAAGAGATAGAAGTGTTCAGCAAAGGTCTGCCAGATTTTTCGATGGTCGCTCTCCACGGGACCGCCGTCTATCCGGGGCACGCCCAGGGATTCGAGCGGTACTCCCTGTGAGTAGAGCATGCGAAAGACATAGTGATCGGGAATAATGAGCAGATCGGCGGGGCTGCCGAAGGAGGCGTTGGGGTCGGCGAAAAGGCGGGGGTCTACATGGCCATGCGGGCAGACGAGCGGTAGATGCGCGATAGATTCGTACAGTTCGCGCGCCAGGCGACGCTGTATGGGGTCGGGGTCGAAATAGCGATCGGCATCCAGTTGCCATCTATGGTTCACGAGTTCACCTCGGCGGAGTGTGCTGGATCATCTCCTAAGCCATTCGGGAAGAGCATCAACGGCCCGCGGTAGATCGAGTGGTTCCGTCGGCGAGGGCATAGGCGGGTAGTCGGGATCCTCCAGGCCATGCACGAGTTCGTCAATCTGCACGGGCCGTCCTCGTTCCATGGAACGATTGGCGGCGATACCTGTCAGGATTGACCATGCCCCGGCCCGCTGGTCGGCGGCACGGAGATATTTATCCTCAGGAGGATGGGGCGCGAAGAGATGTTGCAGCATGACCGGGTCGGCGCCACCATGCCCACCTTTGCTCTGCCACACTTCGACTTCATAACCGTTCTGAAAGTGCGGGAATATCTTGATCTTGGTGCCCTCGGGGCGGAGTTCACCGGGCACAGAGCCGTCGCCGCTGAAATAGGCGGTCTCCATGCAGATATGTTCGAGACGGCCCTTGGTGCCGTTGAACGCAACGATGTATCCCTCCCAGGGCATAAAGGCATGCAGCGAGTAGCTCATCCGCGCACCATCGCGATAGGTCACAATGACGTCCACCGTATCCTCGATGTCAATCTCGGCACTAAAAACACAGCGGTCGCGGAAGTAGCCGTCATATTGCTCGGCCTCGAGATACATGCTTTTGAGACCGGGATAGGCCCGCAGATCCATGTAAAATGGGCACCGCTCTGCTTCCTGGCAGTCCAGGCACCGTTCCCCACGACGGGTCAGGCCATACCGCTCGGCCGTTTCGGGCAGATAAAAGTTGCGTGCTCCGGCGGCATAGACCGTTTCCGGCACCGTGGAGAGCCACCAGTTGACCAGGTCGAAGTGATGGGTGGCTTTGTGGACCATCAGGCCGCCAGAGTTCCGCTTATTGCGGTGCCAGCGCCGGAAATAGTCCGCCCCATGTCGGGTATCGAGCAACCAATGAAAATCTACCGAAACCACGTTACCGATCACACCCGACATCAGCAGGTCTTTGACCTGCGTGCGCGGCGGGGCGTAACGGTAGTTGAACGTGACCTGACATCTGCGTCCGGTCTCTTTTTGCGTCTCGAGGATACGTTGACACTTGTACTCGTCGGTGGTCATCGGTTTCTCGGTGATCACGTCGCAGCCCAACTCCATGGCCCGACAGATGTAGTGATCGTGAGTGCAGTCCACGGTAGTGACAATCACCACATCCGGCCTGGTCTCGGCGATCATCTGTTCGAACTGATCGGCGCGATAAGTCGGCACTTGGACGCCGTTTTTCCGCGCAAGATCAGCACGCAGCTGCAGCCGACCTTCGTTCGAGTCGCACAGGCCCACTAACTCGCTATGCTCGGCGAACCACTTGAGGATGGCGTTCGAGTACATCAACGAGCGGCTTCCAAGTCCCACTTGCGCATAACGTTTCCTCGCTCCCACACCAGTCTCCTTCAGGTAGACCCTATAGCGCAGCGGCTTGCACGGTTATCCAAGCCCGCTTCATAACCATAACGGCTCTGTTAGCCCCCATCCCCCCCTGCCCTCCCTTCCCCAGGGAAAGGAGGATTTGAGGGGGTGTGGCCAAGTGTAAACACGTTATGACCCCCCCCTCTCCGCGAGCCCTGATTATGTGCATCATATCACGTTTCACCGAGCAGGTCAAGGATGCAGATATTCTCCCTGAAATTGGAATGCAACGCAACGCCTAAACCTCTTGACAAGGCAAGCGAAATCTGATAAAATGTAAACTAAATAAGCATCTGTTCAGTTTAGGCCGCATCAGTTTAGACTACTCAGTTTAGACACCCTCGAACCTACGGTCACACGAAGGACACAAAGGTATCCGTAGTGTCCTTTGTGTCCCCGGTGGTTTTTTGGGTTCCGGCTCGTCCGGGTTAGGACATACGATCTCGGTGCTCGAACAAGACTGGGCGTTTTCCCAAGAGGCGCAACCTCACCTGTCCCTGCTTCCCACGGGGTCTGGATGACCCGGGATCAATTCGACCTGATACTAACTTGAGACTATGGTGGGACTGACGGGGGAAATGGCTCGCGGATTTCTGGTATACTATCAGGTGGGGAATGGCACCGGGGGAGTTACTGACCGGGCACCGAAGACGTCAATAATCATGAGCCAATCTCGTTCAGTTTAGCCCATAGGATACCCCCAATGCCCCCCACTATGGAGGACGTGGCCCATCGGGCCGGTGTCTCGAAGGCGACCGTCTCGCTGGTTTTGAACAGAAAGCCTGGCGTTTCCCCTGAAACGCAGCAGGCTGTCCTGCAAGTGGCCGAGGAATTGGGTTACCATCTCCCCGAACGTCGCGCGCCGCGTCCTCAGGGGAATAGATCCCTCACCATTCTCCACTATGTAGAGGACGAGTCTCGTAGCGAACCGTATGGTGTCGTCCTCGGTTTCTTGCGAGGTATTCGGACCTTTGCCCAAGAAGCAGGTGTCCACCTCACCATCCTCGCCGGCTACCGGAAAGAAACCCTTGAGCACATCGGCAGTCAGTTTCTGAATGACGAGGGATTGCCGCCCGAAGGACTGATCCTTATGGGGCCGGGTTTGCGTCGAGATAGCGAGTCCGTTGCCCAGGCTTTGAAAAGCAATATCCCCATAGTCGTGCTGTGCCGTCACTGGCCGGATATACCCGTCAGCACGGTAGGCCATAGTCACTACGAACAGACCCGGATCGCGCTCGATCACCTGATCCACCTGGGACATCGAAAGATAGCATTTCTGGCAGGCGAGGCCGATGAGAGGTACGACTGGTATCAGCAGCGGCTGGATTGCTATCGAAATGTGATGAACGAGATAAATGGAGGCACTGACGAGGCACTGATCGTCCTGGCAAAGGATGGGGTCCGCGCGGTCCAGTCCCTGATGGCGCGCCGGCCTGACGTGACGGCCATCTTCGCCGTGCACGACGCCAAGGCCATAGAGGCTATGCGGGGATTGCGCGAAATCGGGTTGCGTGTTCCCGAGGACGTTTCGGTGATCGGCCAGGACGACGCCAGGCAGCCTCCAGATGGCTATCCGGCGCTTACGACGGTGTGCTTCTCCCACGTGGAAGTGGGTTATCTGGCCGCGGAGCTTTTATTGAAGCAGATCGAAGACAAGGAAATCACCTGTGGCAATATCCGGGTGCGCTCCTATCTCGTCGAACGGGATTCGTGCGGCCCGGCTCGCTCGGTGTGATGGCGGGCCGTCGTGGGCCTGACGTTTGAACCCACTCGGGAAGGACAATGAGAAATTGGCCAAAGCATCTCAAGGTAGCCGACTCCTGCTCGACGTAAGGGGCTTGAAGAAGTACTTTCCCATCCGGCGCAGTTTTCTCCTGTCCAGGACGACCGGCTATGTCAAGGCAGTGGATGGGGTGAGTTTCTACATCCGCGAAGGAGAGACGCTGGGATTGGTGGGTGAGAGCGGATGCGGGAAGACGACGACCGGCCGGCTGATCCTGCGTGCTTACGAGCCGACCGCCGGCGAAGTGTGGTTCGAAGACCGCAACATGGGGCGCATCAACATCGCGGCTCTGAGCAAGCAACAACTCAAGCAACTGCGCCAGAATATGCAGATGATCTTCCAGGATCCCTACTCCTCCCTTAACCCCCGTATGACGCTGTTGCAGATCGTGGGTGAACCGTTGATTGTGAACGGAATCGCCCGGGGGCAGGAGCTACGTGACCGCGTGGCCGAACTCCTGAAAGTGGTGGGTTTGCGGCCGGAGTACATGAACCGCTATCCGCATGCCTTCAGCGGCGGACAGCGCCAGCGTATCGGAGTCGCCCGCGCACTCGCCTTGCATCCCCAACTCGTCGTCTGTGACGAGCCGGTCTCGGCACTGGACGTTTCCATCCAGGCGCAGACCCTGAACCTGCTGCAGGATCTTCAGGAAGAGTTCGGCCTCACCTATTTGTTCATCTCGCACGACTTGAGTGTGATTGAGCACATCAGCGACCGTGTCGCCGTCATGTACGTGGGAAAACTGGTGGAGACGGCGATGACGGACGAGTTATTCTTCAATCCGCGCCATCCGTACACCGAGGCGCTGCTCTCGGCAGTGCCCAAGCCGGACCCGCGCTTGCGGGGGGAGCCGATCGTGCTGCCCGGCGAGGTCGCGGATCCGGCCAATCCGCCCAGCGGCTGTTACTTCCACCCGCGCTGCCGCTATCGGATCGAGCGCTGCGAGACGGAGGAGCCGGCTCTGCGTGAGATCGGGCCGGATCACTTTGTGAGTTGCCATCGGGCGGAGGAACTGCAACTGATCGGCGTGTTCGGCCTGACCGGGAAGGTGGCCTGAGCCCAGCGCTGTATGAATGGGCCTGGAGTCGTTGATACCTGGATTGATTCTAACGGCGAGGTATCTATTGAGAGGAGTATCGGCGCCAGGGGTTTGCACGAGGAGGCCGGTAGAAAGGAGGTGATGAGGGGACAATTGACTGTCGAAGAGTATGGACAAAAGTGTTATCCGCGTGTAAGTTAGGTATATGCATAACCCATAGGAGGAAAAGACATGTCGCAGCGACGAACGATCACAAGGCGTGAGTTTCTCGGTCTATCAGCGATGGCGGCGGCAGGTGCGGTGGTGAGCGCCTGCCGTCCACGGGCGACCGAGACGCCACCGCCGACGGCGGTGCCTACGGCGGTGCCGCAGCCGACGGCTACGCCGAAGCCCGAGGCTACAGCAGTGCCTCAGCCCATCTACAAGGAGGCGCCGATGCTGGCCGAACTGGTGGCCCAGGGCAAACTGCCGCCGGTGGAGGAGCGGCTGCCCAAGAATCCTTGGGTCTACCCGCCGAACGACGGCATCGGCAACTACGGCGGCTACATGCGTCGTGGGTTCAGTGGCGTCTCAGATGCCTGGGGCTGCCGCAAGCACATCGACCGCAAATGGGTCACGTGGAGCCCAGACCTGCAGTTGATCCCGCGCCTGGCCGAGTCGTGGGAGGTGAGCGACGACGCCAAGACCTGGACCTGGCACATGCGTGAGGGCACGAAATGGTCCGACGGGGTAGAGTTCACCAGTGCCGACTATGCGTGGCACTGGGAAAACGTTGTCCTGAACAAAGAACTCACCCCCACGTTCCCCACCAGGTACAGCACGATCGACCCGGAAACGGGCAAGTACCGCCCGGGGACATTCGAAGCGCCGGATGCCTACACTTTCGTCTTCACGTTCCAGGATCCCAACCCGATGCACATCTACAGCATGTACCGCGACTACCGCGAGCCGCATTGCCCCCATTTCATGAAGCAGTTCCACATGGAGCTCACCGACGACAAGGAGGCGCTGGAGGCGTTGGTTGCGGCGGAGGGCCTCGAGACATGGATGGACGTCTACAATAACCGGTGGGAGTTTGGCTTGAGCAACGCCGAATACTCTCCGAGCACCTATCCGTGGAATGCCGTGAACACGATGCGGGACGAGCTGTTCCTGCTCGAGCGCAACCCCTACTTCTACGGCGTCGACCCCGAGGGGAACCAGTTACCCTACCTCGACCACATCCAGTTCCGCCTGTTTGACTCACCGGAGGTCTTTTTGCTGCGCTGCGTCGGTGGCGAGGTTGACTTCCAGGCGCGTCACCTGTCTATGGCCAACTACACTCTCCTCAAGGAGAACGAGGAGGCCGGCGACTACCAGGTCATGCTGGCCAAAAAGTCCAGCCACCAGGCCATGCAGATCAACCACACTTGCAAGGATCCCAACCTGCGCGAGTTCTTCCAGAACCGCAACTGCCGTATCGCCATGTCGCTGGCGGCCAACCGTGATGAGATAAACGAGCTGGTCTTCATGGGCCTGTACACGCCTCGGCAGTACAGCCCACTCAAGTCGTCGCCGGACTACTATGAGAAGCTATCGAACGCCTACATCGAGTACGACCCCGACGAGGCCAATCGCTTGCTGGACGCCGAGGGGTACACCGAGAGGGATGCCGAGGGCTACCGCATGTTCAAGGACGGCAGCGGCCCGATCAGCTTTGTCATCGAGTCGACCTTTGGAGTAGCCGACGTCCAAGAGGACGCTGTCAACCTGGTCATTGGCTACCTGAAGGACATCGGCATCAAGGCGCAGCTCACCATCATAGAGCGCTCGCTCTACACCGAGCACTACAGCGCGAACGAGATCCAGGCGGCCTGGTGGGGCGGCGACCGCACGGTGATCCCGCTGGCGGCGCCCATCATCTTCATCGGCACCCAGCCCGACCGGCCGTGGTGCCCGGCCTGGGGCTTCTACCGCACCGATCCTACCAACCCGGCAGCCGAGAAACCGCCCGATGGCCACTGGATCTGGGAAATCTGGCGCATCTGGGATCAGGAGATCGCCATCGAGCCGGATCAGGAAAAGCAGCACGCGGCCTTCCGCAAGATCCTCGATATCTGGGCCACGGAGCTTCCGTTCATCGGCTATCTGGGCGAGGAGCCCGGGCCGACCGTCGTGAAGAACGGTTTCCGTGGCTACCTGCCGGGCTACCCGAATGACGACGTCACGTCCGACGAGCACCTGTTGCAGACGGAGACCTACTACTGGGAGAACCCAGAGGATCACCAGTTGCCTGCGTAAGGCGCGCAACACATAGGTAGTTGGAGGGCGGAACCGCAGAGTTCCGCCCTCCCGGATCGTCCCGGGAAGCCGGCATTATTGGCATCTATAGCAGATCTAAATGTGACCGAAACATGTGCAGGTGTTACATACCGCGTTCTGAAAAGGGAAACCGTTCTGGAGGTGTTATATGTTGGCCTACATCTTGCGGCGTGTCCTGCTCATGATTCCGACCCTGTTCGTCATCTCGATCATTTCCTTTGTCGTCATCCAGCTCCCGCCGGGTGACTACTTGTCGTCCTACGTCGCCACACTGCGCCAGCAGGGCGACACCGTAGACGAGCAGGAGCTGGCGGCGTTGAGGGAGCGCTACGGGCTGGGCCAGCCAATCTATGTGCAGTACTTCAAGTGGATCGGCGGGATCATCTTGCGCGGCGATTGGGGCCAGTCAATGGAGTGGCAGATGCCGGTGAAGGCGCTGATCTGGGAACGCATAGCACTGACCATGGTGCTTTCGGGGACATCGCTCCTGGTGAGCTGGTTCATCGCCATCCCGGCGGGGGTTTATTCGGCCACGCACCAGTACTCGATCGTAGATTACGTGATGAGCGTGATGAGCTTTGTCGGCGCGGGCACGCCCGGCTTCATGCTGGCGCTGGTGGTGATGTGGCTGGCGTTGAGCCAGTTAGGGATAAGCGTGGGCGGGCTGTTCTCAGAAGAGTACATCTCCGCCCCCTGGAGCTGGCCCAAGGTGGTGGACATGCTCAAGCACCTGTGGATCCCGGTGCTCATCATCGCCATCAACGGCACGGCGGGGGGCATCCGCACCACGCGCGCCAACCTGCTGGACGAGCTGAACAAGCCCTACGTGGAGACGGCGCGGGCGAAGGGGTTGAAGGAATGGCGAATGGTTTGGAAGTATCCGACACGGGTGGCGATGAACCCCTTCTTTAGCACCGTGGGGTGGCAGTTGGCGGGCCTGATCTCGGGGGAGACGCTGCTAGCGGTGGTGTTGAGCCTGCAGACCACCGGGCCGCTTATGCTGCGCGCGCTGACCTCGCAGGACATGTACCTGGCGGGGAGTTTCCTGCTGCTCCTGAGCACGCTGACCGTCGTCGGCACGCTGGTCTCGGACATCCTGTTGGCGTGGGTCGATCCCCGCATCAGGCTTGCAGGCTGAGGGGTTTGGATCGATGGCAGAGATAGACAACGACACGGTCGTGACGGAGGGTGCCGCTGTTCGGGAATCTGCGGCCAGAGAGTTCTTGTTCGAAGAAGAGAAGTTTATCACTGGCGAAGAGGAGAAAATCTACGTTGCCCCTTACTGGAAGCTGATGTGGTGGCGCTTTCGCAAGCACAAGATGGCAGTGATCAGTGCGGTCTTTGTGATCGTACTCTACTTGGTCGCCATCTTTTGCGAATTCGTGGCTCCTTACGATCCTGAGCAGTACTTTATCAAATACAAGGCAGCGCCGCCCACCAGGATTCACATCCGTGACGCGGAAGGCCGCTTTCACCTGCCTTTCGTCTACAGGATTGTCCGCACCAAAGATCCAGAGACGCTGCGCGACATCTACAACGAAGACACCTCGACCCGCTATCCGATCCGATTCCTTGTGCGCGGCTCCGAATACGAACTGTGGGGGCTGTGGAAGATGGACCTGCACCTCTTTGGCCTGCCGGTGCCCCAGGAGGAACAGGGCATCTTTTTGCTAGGCGCCGACCGGATGGGGCGGGACCAGTTCTCCCGCATGTGCTACGGCGCGCGCATTTCGCTCTCGGTTGGTTTGGTGGGCGTGTTGTTGAGTCTGACGTTGGGTATCATCCTCGGCGGCATCTCCGGCTACTACGGCGGCACGCTAGACAACATCATCCAGCGCGTGATCGAATTCATCCGCACCGTGCCCAACATCCCGCTGTGGATGGCGCTCAGCGCGGCTCTGCCGAAGGACTGGCCCGTGGTGCGGGTCTATTTCGGCATCACGGTATTGCTCTCCCTCATCGGTTGGACGGGGATGGCGCGGGTGGTGCGCGGGCGCTTTCTGGCCCTGCGCGAGGAGGACTTTGTCCTGGCCGCCCGTCTGGCCGGCTCCAGCGAGATGCGCATCATCCTGCGGCATATGGTGCCATCCTTCTTGAGTCACATCATCGCCTCGCTGACGCTGTCCATCCCCGGCATGATCCTATCGGAGACGGGGCTCAGCTATCTCGGCCTGGGGCTGCGCGCGCCGGCCATCAGCTGGGGCGTGCTGCTCAGAGAGGCTCAGAACCTGCGTTCGCTGGTGCTGCAGCCGTGGGTGTTGCTGCCGGCGCTGGCCGTGGTCCTCACCGTGATGGCCTTTAACTTTGTGGGCGACGGGTTGCGTGACGCCGCCGATCCTTATGCCCGCTGAGAACGAGGAGCGCTCTGTATGGACGAGAAGAGTGACCGTAGCAACAAGCTCCTCGAGATGAGGAACCTGAAGACCTACTTCTTCCTCGACGAGGGCACCGTGCGGGCCGTAGACGGCGTCGATATGGAGATTATGCGCGGGCAGACGTTGAGCGTGGTGGGCGAAAGCGGCTGCGGCAAGAGCGTCACCGCCCGCTCCATCCTGCGCATCGTGCCCAAGCCAGGGCGCATCGTGGAGGGAGAGATCACCCTGTATCGCGCTGTGAAGAGC
>DAOUBA010000161.1:0-3763 GCA_034432855.1 Anaerolineae bacterium
AGACCGGCGCCGGTGTCGCTCAGAATCATAACGCGGCGCCGATCCCAACGATCTACAAGAGGCCCGACAAACGGCGCTAGCAGAATGGCGGGGAGCATGGTGGCCAGCACGACGAACCCATATTGTGTGACCGAACCGGAAGCCTGTAATATCGTTACACCCACCGCAAAGCCGGTCAGCCCGGAGCCGATGAGCGAGACCAGTTGTCCGAACCAGATCAAGATGAAGGCATGCATTCCGAGTCCCACGCAGACTTGCCCAAGAGTCGGGATTCGCGGGCTACGATCTCACGCAGCGCCGGAATCCCCAGGAGCGCCGGAATCCCCATTCCGGCGCGTCATCTACGCGCCAACTGCCGTCCCAGAGCCCGAAGCCATTTTCCCTCGGCAGCGAAAACAGCATAATGGTGGGGACACACCTGGAATCCCAGTTCTCTCTTGAGGGTGTAGGCGCCGGTGCCTCCCCAGAGCACTCGAGCCCCCTGCTGAATCGCACAGCGTATCGCCGCGTACACCAACTGGAAGTAGGTATACCGCACGGTGTAGTCGAGGCCCAATAGAGTCATCATCCAGTGACCGCCATCCCCCAGCACGAGGCCGCAGCCCACCAGCCGATCCCCAATCTCTGCCCTCAGCCAAACGGCGTCTACCATACCGGCGTGCTCCAACGTCGCCCGCGCCCAGGGATTGCGGGCAGAGCGGTGGTGCGCTTCGACGTTGCCGATCAGCCTCACCGCCTTGTCCAAGATGTCGCTGCCCGGCGGGCTGTGCCCGGAAAGCGGGTGCTCTGTGATCACAATACCCTGTTCGGCGGCGTGGCGACAGCGTTGCCGGTAATCCTTGCGCACCGGCCCAGACAGTTGCCGCAGGTAACTCTCATGGTCGGGCCAGGCGATCGTCAGCCGCGTGAGCGGTTCGGACATCTGAAGTCTGATAAAGGCATCGGGCCAGCCGGCGCTCCAGGCGTCCCGCTCCTCCAGGTAACTCCATAAGAAGAAGGAGACACGCTGCTGTCGCGCCTGGTTTCGGGCGACCTCGGCAATCACCTCCAACGCCGCGTCGCGCAACCTCGTCTCGGGCAGGATGAGACCAGGCGCATAACCCACCGGAGCCTGGCATATCAGCAACGGTCTGCGGTCGAGCAACATGTTCAGCGCCCACCGCACCACCTGCGAAGCGATCGGCAATGCCTCCCGGCGTCTGAGCCAGAACGTGGCACGGGCAAGCGGTTCCCCACGATGCGAGAGC
The DNA here is from genome assembly GCA_034432855.1 of Anaerolineae bacterium. Lineage (GTDB taxonomy): Bacteria > Chloroflexota > Anaerolineae > B4-G1 > B4-G1 > DAOUBA01. The sequence continues at coordinate 1,248 of DAOUBA010000161.1, forward strand.
ACGACGTAGATGGGCTTGTTGTCGGCAAGCACAGTCTCGCCGTAACGATACCAACGGTAACCGGAAAAGGGCCGTCCCGCGGCCAGATAATCCCAGGCCTCCTGGCCGATCTCTGCCACACTGTGGGCGATCTGGATGTCAAAGTTCATCCGCTGCTTCTTCCGCGATTCCAACCGGCCCGGCACGGACGATCCGGCGTGTTAACCATCGCCCCAACATGCGTGGTAATGCCCCTGCGCCGGCGAACACCAGGTGGTGGCTATCCTCCAAGTGGAAGCCCAGCCGCTGCTTCATCTCATAGACCTCGCTGCCTCCCCGCAAGACGTGAATATCTCCCTCTTCTATTGCGCAACGGATGGCCTCGTAGAGCAACTGGAAATAGACATAGTCGCACTCATAGTCCAGTCCCAGTGAGGCCAGGCACCAGACGCCTCGGTCTCCCAGGAGCAGGCCGCAGCCTACCAGCCGTTCCCCGATCTCCGCCGTGAGCCAGGCTGCGTCTACCAGGTGGGCATTTTGCAGGATCGCCCGTGCCCACCTGTAGTGGGGCAGGCGGTGATGGTTTTCGACGTTGCGGATCAATGCCATCGCCCGATCTAGCAATGCGCCGTCCAGCGGGCCGGTCACCCGGCAGCGCGTGACTACGATTCCCAGGTCGGCGGCGCGGTTGCGATGCCGTCGGTAGTCCTTGCGTACCGACTTGGAGAGAGCGGCCAGGTAACTCTCGAAATCGGGCCAGGCCACCACGAGCCGGGTGCCCGGATCGGGGAGTCTCACGGGTACAAAGCCTTCCGGCCACGCGGCATCGTGTGCCCGGCGGTGCTCGAGATGCCCAAAGATCAAGAACGAGACGCGACGGCGGCGTGCCTCCTCCAGAACAACCTGCGCCAGGGTTCTCAGGGCCGCGTCGTGCAGAGGCGGTTCAGGCAAAACAAGCCCCGGCGCGTTTGCCAACGGCGAGCGGCACATCAAGAGCGGTCGGCAACGCATGGCAGCCTCGATCAGACGCCGCAAGACACCGGGGGGCAGGGGGACGAATTCCTCTCCGCTCAGCCAGAATGTGCCCCGCGCGACCGGCTCGCCCTTCCGCGACAAGACGATGTAGGTGGGAGGAGTATCAGGGGCCAGGACGGCTTCGCCAAAACGATACCAGCGATAACTGGCGAACATGTGCTCACCACCCAGGCGATCCCAGGCCTCTTGTCCGATTTCGGTGATGCTATGTGCGACTTGGACCTCGAATTCCATTGCCTGCCGTAACTGCTCGCCCTCCCGCAGGTTTGTTCGACCCTGCGGGGAGGGTAGGTGTCTACTGTACGGGCTTGAACCAGATATGCCGTTCTCGCTCTACCAGTCGCTCGTACTGGAAGGGAGCGGACGCTGCAAGTGCGTCGGCGTGCGTCGTGGTCACCACGAGGCGGTGCACCGCGCCCCCCAGGTGAGAAGCAAGCGCAGCGAGAAGGTTCGCTGTCTCCGGGCCGGCCCAGAACGCTTTTTCGGGAAACAGGCCGATTTCCAGTTCTCCCCGCCGCAACCGGCGTGCCCAGGCAAAGCCGATTTCCCGGTCGTCGTCATAGAGGGTGTAGTACCGGCTTCTCTGTGGCATGGGTTCCAGAAAGTCGTCGGCGACGCTCCGGCCGGCGCGCCCGGCGACGTATTCCACTTCGTGGAGCCGCCAGCGTTTCCGGGCTTCCGGCGCCTCTGCCCGTCCGACGCGGACGATCCGGGGCGGGCGCTGCGGCGACGACGGCGCAAACGCAGGAGAGAGCATCAACCGTGTCGTGGAGAGACCGAGCTGCCTACCGCCGCGGGCCATCATCAGCCAGCGTACGGCCCGATTGGTGGGAGCGACCGCGGCGACCAATGCTTCACATCCCTCGCGTCTCGCATGCTCTTCGACAAAGTCGGCGAAGCGGGCAGTGATACCGGGTTTTTGGAGCCCTCGCAGCAAGCCAACGGAGAGCACGAAAATGTGTTCTCGTCGACGCATCATCCACACGACGCCTGCTCGCATGCCGTCCACGACGATGAAGTAGGCAGCGGAAGCCGGGAATACGCGCAGCATGTGAATGTACGTGAACAGGCTCGGCAGCGACCACGGACGAGCGAGAATACGCCGGGCCCAGGGGTCCACATCTTTGACGACGGCAAAATTCAGGCGCAGAAAATCCGCGACCTGCCACCAGCGCACCGGCTCGATATTCACCTGTGGCTGGAGGGATGTTCCGCTCACTTCTCCTTGCCTCTGTCGGGCCTCTCGCCGGCTTCTGGTTGTTGTATCACACACGGGAGCACGATGGTGAACGTACTCCCGCGCCCCACTTCACTATCCAGTGTGATCTCGCCTCCCATCAGAGTGACCAGTTGCTTTACGATGGAAAGCCCCAGACCAGCCCCGCTGTGATGCCGAGTGCTAGGGTCGTCCGCCTGGCGAAAGGGTTCAAAGACATAGCCCTGCGCCTCCTTAGCGATACCGGGACCGGTGTCGCTCACCGCCAGTGCCCAATGGTGGGCGT
>DAOUBA010000162.1:0-13700 GCA_034432855.1 Anaerolineae bacterium
CGTTTTCGTATTGTCTGAGAGGTTCAGGATGACTGAAAACCCGCATTCTGTCAACATCTCTGGGACCCTGGGTGGTACACTTTTCGCTCGGTGTTTCTGGTACAGAATTATATCGGTGTTAACACACATCCACGCAAGTCACACGGAACACGCCGTGCGATGCGCTCACTCAAGCTGCACTGGATCAGCTTGCCGAAAGGAAGCCCGGATGATAACCCGGTCGAAACCATCTTCAGCGATATCCAGTTGATGGTCTTGGACAACAGCAATGACCCTGACGAAAAAACTACACGCAAGCGCATTAGCCAACATCTCAGTCGCCGCAATCGGCGGCGCAATCGCTGCATTCACATCCCGTATCTCGCTGATTCTCACACCGGTTAGTGGACATATTCTCACATCGGTTACTGGACAACACGCTTAAGCCCCCATCACTCGACACAGTTTTTAAGGTTAAAATAGCCAAATTCACTTGTGAGTTATGTCAGGTTGTGGTACAATTTGAATGCTGTGATTCCCCCGGACATGGGCCCGGCCTCTCGGCTCCCCGGTCTGACAACCCGAGATCTCCTGCCTGGGGGAAAAGCGGCTAAAAGAATAGGCTCAGAATAAAAGAGCCAGGCACAGAAAAGGAGGAAGTGCGATGGTGGCCGCTCCCAGTGGAGATGGGGGCTATCCTTTCTTGCCTGGCTTTTCATTTATCTTTATCAGAAGTGGTGTAGCGATGCCCGTGGGGAGGCTTGACGTTGCTTGGCATTATGCTGTACGATATCTTTCAAAGGCGGGTAGGATGATCATTTGGAGGTGACGATGCAAACGGCAAGTGTAGGACTCGTGCAGTCCCATCGAAGCAAGACGAGGCTGCGCCCGGTAGAAAAGAAAACGCCCAGCGCTGGGGGCGCTGGGCGGAGGTTCGACAAAGACACCGGAGGCGCTTTGTCTGTTTCTACGCAATGCCGCAAAAGTCACCCTGTTGACGTAGCGGCGAGGGCGAGCCACTGTTTGCGGAGTTGGTCTAGCTGAACATTGACACGTCGAATAGAACGGGTATGCAGGCGGAAACGCTCCTGATGCTGGCGCATGCGTTGTTGTTCTTCGGTCAATTGCTCGGGTGGGACTTGGCGCAAGGCCAGCAGGCATCTGGCCTCGGTAGGAGGTCTGGGCAGCAGTTCCCAAGCCCCCGTGCGCTGCAAGGCGCGGCGGGTCTGTCCCTTCTGGCCAGTGGTGCGGAGCAAGCGGCGCTGGGTATCGCGGAAGTGGCTTTCCAGACCGTTGTTGGTGCGGGGCAGCCCCTCGACATCGTAGCAATGGAACAGGCCCGGCCAATAGCTGGTGCTGACCTTGTCCAGATGGTAGCGAAAGGCGTCCAGGCGTGGAGGGAGGTCTGGCAAAGCCAACAGGTCATCCAGGTAGGCGCGGAGTTGTTGCGCCACCTGCTCGCCGGTGGTGGGGCAATCGCCAGGAGGTGTCAGGATACTGTCAATGTCTCGCACCCAGCTTGCGCCTTGCTGCAACTCCTGGTGTTCCGTGGCGAAGGGGGGCAAGGCCGCCCGCAGGCCAGCGTGCAAACGAGCCAGGCGCGCATCGTGGCGATGGGCCAGCAGTTCTTCGGCCAGGGTCACGACCCCCTGGAGGCGCTGGTAGGTCTCGATGCCGGCCAGACGGAAGGGTGGGCGTCCCTTCAGGGTCAACAGGTAGCGGGTATGGCGGAGCAACTGCGTGACGACTTCATCGGCCACGGCGACATCTGGTCTTGGGGCAGCAACCGACGCAGTTTCGCGGTTGGCGGCCTTGAGGTCAGGCACTGAGGGGGCGGGCAACAGGCCGGTCACCGTGAGCAAGGCCGGTTGTGGGGTATCCGTCACCTGCTCGGCGCGGATTAACAGTCCCACTTCAGCGCGCACTGCCTGGCGCAGGTGTACGTTGAAAGCCGAATCCGCCTCAGCCAGCGGCTCGGCCAGGTTGTTGAGGTAGTGGGAGTGGCAGAAGTGATGCCGGGCGCCGGGCAGGACCGCAGCCACCGCCTCCGGCAAGCCTTTCTGCTTGTCGCTCAAGACGGCCAGAATCGGCCAGGGGAGGTCGGCCAGCGGTTCGAGAAAAGCCTCGAAGGTGGCCTGGTCGCAGCGACTCAGCCAGCCGCTGCGCAGGGTCAGGTTGCACAGGAGGGCGCGGATGAACCACAGTTGCGGCTCGCCGCCCTCCGGGGCCAGCCCGTCCAGGGTGATGATCAAGCCCCCGTGCTGGTGGGCAGTTTGTGCCACACCGATTTCCCTGAGAACCTTTCCGAGCCACCAAATTGGCAAGTATTCTGAGGGCATCCTTGCCGATTTCACGCCCATTCGTGGCCTGAATCGCGCCTGAATACTTGCCAGTTCGAAATGCCTGCGGGAAATCGGTGTGCCAGGCAAGCCCAGTATTGCCGCTCGTGGCAGGCCAACAACGGCAGATAGACTTGCTGGTATAGCGCACGTGGGACTCCGAAATCTGTACCCGACCCGACAGATCGGCTCGAATCTCGGCGTAGGCATCCCGGCGTTCCTGGCGCAGCCAGCCGATGTGGGCCAGCACGTCGTAACCGTAAGTGGAGTCGGGTGGCGCGATTTGCTGCCCCTCGGCCGAGAGCAGCCGCATTGGACGTCCAAGACACATCGGGTCGGCACAGCAGCCGGGCCGGCTGGCCACGGACAGAACGCCATCCAGCGTCTGCACCGTCTTGTCCCAGGCCAGATAGTTGCACATTGCCAATGGCTCCCCACAGTATGGGCAAGCGGATAGTTCGGGCTTGTAGATGATCCGCTCACCCGGATGCAACTCTTTCGGGGTTCTCATAGACACCTCCACTCAAGGATTATGCCCATGATAACCCCATCCCGTCACAGGGTTACTTTTGCGCTATTGCGTTTCTACTATAGCAGACAAACCCACCCCTGTCAACAAGTCCGTCTGTTAGTGACTGTTCGACAACCGGTAGAATTGGTGTAAAATGAGGGCCAGACCCAACCGGGAGGCGAACGAGAAATGCGACTGCATCTGATACTGCCGCGCGTGGAACCCGATGAGATCAAGCCGCCGTCCGAGTGCCCGTATGAGGGGTGTGATGGCACACACTTTCAGTTCATTCAGGAAGTTGAGAAGCCACTGCGCGATACCAAGTATCCGCAGGTGCTGGCTCACCGCTATCAGTGCCTGCGCTGTTTTCGCACCCATCGTGTCTATCCCAGAGGGGTGAGCAAGGACCACATATCGCAGCGGGTGAAAGGGCTGGGCATCTTGCTGTACCTGTTGGGGCTGAGTTATGGGGCAGTATCTCTGGCGCTGGATGCCCTTGGGGTCTACATGTGCAAGAGCCGGGTGTATGACGCGGTACAGGCGGTGGCGGAGCACGTGCCGGGCATGAAGCGCGACCAGGTCTTTGAGAATGTACGCACACCGGCGTTGGGAGGGGATTTGACGTCGGTGAAGGTGAAGGGGCAGTGGGTTCCCTTGGGATTGACGGTGGATGACACGACGGGCCTGGTGCTGACAGTGGATGGATTGTCGGGAGAGGATGCCGCCACGCTGAAGGAGTGGATGGAACCCATCGCCGAGGCGGTTGGGGCTGAGATTCTGGTGACGGACGACGCCGATGCGCTCAAGACGGTAGCGGACGACTTGGGACGGGATCACCAGGTCTGCAAGAGCCACGTCAAGCGCAACACGGAGAGCCTGATTGAGAGTCTGCAACCGGCTGTGGCGACCGATGCGGATGGGTCTCTGGCTGCGGCAGGTGTCACCCCTGAGCAGGCCCAAGCCGACCTGAAACGGCTGGGCGAATTGATCGTCAGTCGGCGACCAGAAGATGTGGACGAACTGGAAACCATGCACTACCATTACCTTGCGGCCTCCCCTCCAGACGCGGGAGAGAAAGCCACCGTGGCCTATCGTTTGCGGCTGCTTTTCTTGGACCGCTGGAATCTGTGGCCACGGCTGACGAAATACCGTACCTGGCGCGGTCCTCACGGTGAGACGTTGGATGGTAGCAACAACGGCAGTGAACGCGCCATTGGATGGTGGATCAAGGAACGGTATCGCACCATGCGTGGGTATAAGCGACCGAAATCGGCGGTGAATGTCAGCCGGCTGCTGGCTTGGTGTGGTAATCATCTGAACCGCAGTGGAGCAGACTTGGCTCTCTTGTTCGTATAGGGCCTGCCTGCGCAGGCAGGTGAGCAAGCAGGTACGGGCTGCGGGCCAATGTGCTATTGACCCTCTATACCAAAGTCCGAACAGTCACGTCTGTTACTATTGCGGTGCCTGTGGCCTGTGGATCGTATCCGGCCCGCTTCACCGGGATGAACTGGCTGCGCTTCTCGCTGACTTTTGCGATGACTGCGGTGCGCCACTCGCGGAGAGCTTGCGGGGAGCGTGAGAGCTATATGGAGATAGAGCCGTTGAGCGCTGGCGGCGTTTCCTGTTGCCACTGCTCGAGACGCGTCTACCACTGTAACCGAGCCGTCTGGAAGATCAAGGTGGTTCAGACACCTGAGCCACCCTTGCGCATTGTTTGGGTTGGTGTTGAGCAAGTGAGGGATCGCAGTGGCTTTGGTTTGACAGAGCATGGTAAAATACATGGTACCGAGTGTTGAACGAGTGAGGGGATCGCAGTGGCTTTTGGCACCAGCCCGGGTAAAACTACTTGACAAATCCCCTCCCCTATGGTAGCCTATTGCACAATGAGTGAGCAATGAGGTAATGTTCCTCGACAATTGAGATAAATGGCGGGAAGGCCATCTGGACGTTCTGGCGGGCGTCTGGAAGCGCCTTCCAAACGAGTCAAAAATGTTGTTATCTTCGCGCCGCACGAAACGCGAATCCTGAGCGCGTGAACCGGCGAGTCTATAGGGCGGTGCTATGCGGCGTCTATCCCGGCGCTACAGACACCGGGCACATTAACAACTCTTTCAGAGACCACTGGTGATCCGTCAAGCCGGCAGCCATGGCCGGTGTGCGCTGTTGCCACTTCTTCGGTGAGCCGTCGCCCCGCGTCGGGATCGGCTCTGGCAGTTTGACGCGCAAGCCGGCGTGGTATCTGACGAAGTGGTAGTAGGTCAGCGCCAGGTGCAGATGATACACCAGGTACTCTCGCTTCTTGGAGAAGCACAACGTCTTGCGGTGCAGCCGGCTGACCAGGTGACGCAGCGTGAGATTGACCCGCTCGACGAAGGAGGTGTTGATCTTCTGCCCAAGAGACTCCAGGAGAGCCTGAATCTTCTCCTGGCTGCCGTAGACGATCTGGGTCGTGACTGCGACCACGCGCCCTTTCTTGCGCTCCTTGTGCACCGTGGCGTACTGCAAGCCTCCTGGCGGGACCTGGCGTGGCTTGGGGCAGCGCCCGCGCTGCCCTTTGCGCTGGGGCTGCACCCACACGCCAAAGACCCTCAAGAGCGCCTGGATGTAGTGGGGCAGAGAATCGCTGGTCAACAACGGCAGACAGGTTTCGGCCAAGCGGGCACGCAGCCGGGCCACAAACCCAACGGCCTCCTCTTCGCCATGCTCGCCCACCAACACGGCGATGACCAGCTTGTGCAGCGGGTCGAAGGCTACCCACACCCACGTGTCGCCCCATTCGCTGTGCAGATGCTCCCACTCCTTCAGCATGCGCTCCTTCTTGTGCACGAAGGTCCACAACTCGTCCAACTGCACCTGAGTCAGGTGCAGATCGCGCAGCATGCACTCTGATAGCAGCTGGCAATGCTGACCGGCCTTTTTCAGCCACTCCAACACGACGTCGGGCTTCACGCCGTGGATGCGTGCGACAGCCCGCACTCCCAACCCTTCCGCCAGTTCCTGCAACGCGATGCAGACCGTCTGCACCGGCGTTTTGAGGTCGAAGAAGGGTGTACCAGCTGTCTCGGAAAAGGGCCGCTGACACACGCGACACAGGTACATCTGGCGCACCTCGCCGTGTGTGGTGGTATAGGTACCGTACCCCACGATGTTGTGGATGGGGTCGTCCCCGAACCGGCCGCAGGCCGGACATTCCTCATTCGGACAACACCGGTGAGCGGTGGGGATGGTGCGGGGACGTCCTGGCCCGCGCCTGGCCGCCGATTGAGCCTCTTCCACCTCTGCGCCCGCCAGTGTTTGAGGGGCGCGGGCCTGTGGGCTGACGTTGCTGGCAACGGCTAACGGGCCTTTCTCCCTCCCCCACACGGCGTGTGGGCCGGACACAGTGGGCTGTGGGGTCTGCAGCGTGCCATCCATCAATCCTTGCCACTGGCGCTGCAGACGCAGCCATTGCCTGTGCCAGTGCTGAAACCTGCGCAGCAAGCGTTCCAGTCTGTCCGGTTCGTGCTTGCGCCAGCGCCGATGCTGGCGTCGTCGCCGGCGGCGAGGCGGGAAAATCCTTTCCGCCCACATATCCACGTCCCACCAAGACGGAATCGGCGAATGGTCTCTCTGGAGCGTTGTCCTGAGTTTACCGAAGGGTTGTTCAAGTACAGTCGGACCGGAACAGCCCGCCTGGTCTCTTGGCTCTATGTGCGCCCCCGGACTAGTAGGGCCAGTTGACCAAAACGGGATAATCAACGACAATACGATCAGGCATGCTATCAGCCGCATTACTCACCTCCGCGTGAGATGTTCTCCGCTGATAGTATGCCAGCAATTATCTCAATTGTGAAGGGACACTACCAGCAATGAGTGAGCAACCGAATAAAACGATAGCGCGCCCGTCCGCCAAGACTAGAGCGCGCTACCGACTGTTCGGCTGGCCCTTTTGGGCTTCACCGCACTGGCATTGTACCACAGACTTGCGCTAAATGTCAACCCTGCTGCATGATGAAGTGACTGACGTGGTCTCGGCTCAAGTCTGGCAAAGTGCGGAAACAACCCGGAGGCCAGCCCAGGAGGTTTGGGGCATGGCCAACAGCACAAAGGTCACAATCGCGCAAATCGAGAAACGAGGGGGCAAGTTGTGGCTGGACCTCCGGATACCCCTGCCCACGAAACGGGAAGTCCGGGTGGCCTTGGCCGTTATTGGCGCTGTGCTGATCTTGCGCGCAGGGCTTGATCCACATGCCATCAACTCACTCGTCCAACTCTTCACAACGGCCCTGACGAATGGACGCTAGATCTGTTCTGTGGAGCAGGGGCGTTCCTCGTGGGTTCACCCGATCGATGCCAGAGTTGCGAACTGCCACGCTGCTATGCTCACCACGTCCCTGGTCAGGCGGCCATTGAGCGCCGGGCCGCGCTAGTCGGGGTGTTGCTGATGGTGACAGGCTGGATGTTGAGCGGTTGCTGATCCACATGAGCCCTGTCACCACCTCACCCCGCCCCTCCGCTCTCCCTCCTCTTGTCCCCCTGCCCGGCGCCGCGCTTGACAATCCCTGAAGTGTAGTGTATGATGTGTTATGTGATATATCCAGTGATGTATCAGGGGGAAGAACCATGGCACGCTACCCGTTGAATCTACCCACGCAATTGAAACAGGAAGCGGAAGAGTACGCCGCCAGCCAGGGCATCTCGCTCAACCAGTTCATCCTGTGGGCAGTGGCCGAGAAAGTGGGCAGGCTCGGCCAGGGCCTCGATGACCCGGCTTTCCCTCATATCACGTACCGTCGTGGCGCCGCGGGTAATCCTACACCGGTCGTTCGCGGTACCGGCATTCGCGTTCAGACGATCGTGGTGGCCGCCCGCCAGTGGGGGATGTCGCCGGCCCAGATTGCCGCAGAGTACGGACTGACCGAAGCCCAGGTGAACCAGGCTCTGGATTTCTACGCCGCCCACCGCGTGGAACTGGACGCCGGCATCGCTGCCGAGAAAGCCGTGGAGATGGAAACGGCCTATGCCTGAGCCTCGTCTCCATCTGGACGGCGACACGTCTATCAAGGCATTGCAGACCGCATTGACCGCGCGCGGTCACGACGTGACGCGGACGCCTAACGACTGGATGCCCCTGGATGCCGACGACGAAGCCCAATTGCTGGGAGCGACGGCCCAGGGGCGTTGTATCTTCACCTTCAACGTCCGTGACTTTGCGGTCCTGGCGCGGCGTTACCCCCAACACGGCGGCATCATCCTGGCTGCTCAAAGCAGCTGGACGTTGGCGAGCCTCATCGCCGCCCTCGATCGGCTGCTCACCGAGACGCAGGCGCGTGACTGGGTCGGCCAGATGCGCTGGTTGAACGACTGGCGGGAGCAGTAGACTGCAACGCCAGGCTGACCGTGCTGCCGGTCCACCCCTCGTGGCAACACTGGCGATGCAGGTCTACGTAGACCTGGGGCTGCCCGTGTCACCACGCCTGCCCTGAGTCCGTCGAAGGGCCCGCCCTGAGCCAAAGCCGAAGGGCCCCCCGTGTCTCCCCTCTCCCTGTTCCCCGGTCTCCTTGTCTCAGACTGCCCCGCGCCGCCACGCTTCGCCTACGCCCCCGGCCAGGCGGCTACCGAGTTGGTCATCGGGGGGGCGCTCGCTGGCGGCGAAACGCCGCTCGCTCTGTCGCTAGTGGGGATGACCCGGCCCTTTGGGCCTCGGCGGGGGCGCTCCGCTCCAACTCCCCTCTCTCCGTCACTACCCTCTACCACCAAATCCTCCTCGCCCTCCTCGGCCAGCCCGACCGCTCGGCTGAAGGGTTCGGCTGAGCCTTCGGCGTGAGCCCAGTCGAACGCTCAGGCCGAGGGTGCTCACCCGAAGCCCTCGCGCCGAAGCCTGGCCCACAAGCTCTGCTTCGCCCCCTACGAGGCCCTCCATCAGCGCATCGCCGTCCGCTACCACTTCCGCCCTTCGACCTCGAAGAAACCGCCGCCTACGCCAAGCACCGCCTCCGCATCGCTGGGGCTCAAACCCCTGCCGCACCGCCCTCCTTCCCGGCACCACCGGGCAGAAACCCATCCTCGACGAGACCGACCGCCTGTGCCAGAACTATCCGGGGAGCGACGCCGGCAACCTCCAAAATCTCCAGCGCCAGCCGGAGCGCCACGCGCGGGTCTTCATCCCCCGGCAGCCGGGCCAGAAAGCGGTTGAACGCGTCCACAATCGCCTGGTGTTCAGTTGATAACGTGCAAGTCGTGTCAAGACGAATATCCACCTGATTCTCCCTCACTGATGTTGCGGGGGGAAGTGCACCGCAAAAGCGGAACTGACCTATCCGGCGTGGTTCACGCCTCAAACATTCATGATACTCAGGGTTTTGACGTCCAGCGGCAGACCGGCGACCATCAGGTAGACCTGGTCGGCTTCGGCCGCCAGGCGCTGGTTGGCCCAACCCAGCAGGTCGCGGTAGACCCGGCCCAGCGGGTAGGGAGGCACCAGCCCCCAGCCCACCTCGTTGCTGACCACGATCCAGGGCACGTCACCGGCGCGGAAAACGTCCAGCAGCCCGTCGAGCTCAACCTCAACCCGCTCCTGTGCAGCCACTCCGTCCACCCTGTCCAGGTCTTCCTCCGCCACTCCCTGCAGGATCACGTTCGATACCAGCAACGTGAGACAGTCCAGCAGGACGACGTCCACAGCCCCAGATGCCAGAGCAGCACGAACGGCCTCGCCGACACTGGTGGGCGCCTCAATCGTGCGCCAAACGGCAGGCCGTGCCCGCCGATGAGCGGCAATGCGGGCCTGCATCTCCCCGTCACCGGCCTGGGCGGTGGCGACGTACAGTACCCGGTCGCCGAATTGCGCCGCCAGCCTTCCGGCGTAGGCACTCTTGCCGCTGCGGGCCCCACCCAACAGGAGAATCAACCGCCGGCTCACGGGCGTTCCTCCATCAAAGTAAGGATCAACTCTCGCCCGGCAGAAAAGCAGCGTTCGGTGAACACCTCTACCGTCAGGACCCCCTGGTAATGGGCAGCCAGCAGCAGGTCCAACAGTTCGGCCAGCAGGCCGTCCGGCAACAGGTCCAGGCCGCGGTGGTCGCGACCGTCGCGGAAGCCGTGCACGTGAACGACTCGCGTCCGTTCCAGATGGGCCTGGAGACAGGGCAGCGGGTCTTCCCCGCTCTTTAGAGAATGGCCCACGTCCACGCAAAGGCTGACCGGAAGCCGGTCGAGCAGGGGCAAGAAAGCCTGCGGGTCGTAGTGCTCCAGGTTCTCCACCGCCAGCAGGCGCAGGTCGCCGGCCTCCCGGCCGATCATCTCCAGCGACCGCGCGGCCTGGTCGCGCCAGCGGGCTAAGATGGCCGGGGTGATGCCGGCCTGGAGTTCAGTCCCGTCCAGGTGGATCACGTAGGCCCAGGGGTTCAACGAGCGGGTAGATCGGATGACGCGGCGGGCCTTATCCATCGAAGGCTGCCGCCGGCCGTCGTCGCAGGCCGCCAGCCGCAGGTCCAGCGGGAGATGGACGGTGTAGGTCAGGCCGTGTACATCGGCGAGCGCCTCCAGTTCGGCAACGACCTCCGGCGAAGGCAGGTCGCTCTGCTCGTGCACCTCAAACAGCACCAGCTCTACGTCGTCCACCAGCGGGGCCAGGCGGCGCACGTTGGGCAAGATGTCGGCCGGGTAGACGTACGAGGTCGAACCGAGCCGAAACGGGAGTCGAGATTTCACCGCAGCCGCTCCACGATCAACACGAACAGTAGGGCGCCCACCTCGGTCAACTCGTTGATCGCGCCGTACACGTCGCCGGTGAGGCCGGGGATGCGGCGCTCGACCCACCAGGCAATCCCCCCCGTCATCAGCCAGACGCAGAGGGCCAGTGCCAGGCCGCCCGGCCCCAGCGCCAGCCCTGCCGCCGTCACTGCGACCGCGCCCGCCACCACTACCTCACGCCAGGTCAGCCCTTCGCGGAAGAGTTGGCCCCATCCCGGCCCGGGCCGGGCGTAGGGGTAGGCGCGCGCGGCGTACACCATCGCAGCCCGCGTCAATGCCGGGATCACCAGCAGCGCGGCGATGCGTCGCCCGGCCGGCAGTTCCAGCAGCGCGGTGAACTTGAGCAGGAGCAGGGAGACCCCACCCACCACCGCGAAGGCACCCACCCGCGTATCGCGCAGGATCTCCAGCCGTTTCTTCGGGGATTTGGCCGCCAGCAGCCCATCGCAACAGTCCAGGAAGCCGTCCAGGTGCAGCGCGCCGGTGAGCGCCACCCAGATTACCAGCAGCAGGGCGGCGGCCACCGTCGGCGGGAAGAGAGCGCGCAGCGCCAGGTCCGCCAGCGCCAGGATCGCGCCCAGCATCAGCCCGACGGCCGAAAACCACGCCATCGCCCGGCCCATCTGCCGCAGGGTGACCTCCCCGGAGACGCGCACCGGGATGGCAGTGAGGAATTGCAGCGCGAGCAAGAAAGACTTCACAGGGCTATACCGCCCCGGAGACGCCGGCGCTCTCAAAGGTAGCCATCTCGTTCAGGATCTTGCAGGCGGCTTCCGCCAGGCTGAGCACCAGCGCCGCGCCGGTGCCTTCGCCCAACCGCATGTCAAAGTCCAGGCAAGGGGTCAAGCCCAGGTGCGCCAATGCAGCCCCGTGGCCGATCTCCGCCGAAGCGTGCGCGGCGATCATGGCGTCGCGGGCCAGCGGCGCAAGGCCGTCGGCAATGAGCGCGCCGGCGGTGGAGATGAAGCCATCGATCACGACCGGGATGCGGCGGGCCGCCGCGCCCAGGATGACGCCCGCGATGGCGCCGATCTCGAAGCCGCCGACCTTGCTCAACACGTCCAGTGGGTCGGTCGGCTCGGGCCGGTTGATGCCCAGGGCTTTCTCGATGACTGCCACCTTGTGCGCCAGTTGCTCATCGTTGATGCCGGTGCCCCGGCCGGTCACCCCGGCGACGGGGCGGCCGGTGACGGCGGCGACGATGGCGCTGGAAGGAGTGGTGTTGCCGATGCCCATATCTCCCGTCGCCACGATGCTCAAACCCCGGCCAACTTCGTCTTCGAGTACTGCGATGCCGGCCTCAATCGCCTGAAGTGCCTGCGCCCGGCTCATCGCCGGCCCGCGGGTCATATCGGCTGTGCCGTGAGCCACTTTCTTGATGACCAATCCCGGTTGAGGTTCAAAATCGGCAGCCACGCCAACGTCCACGACGACGACGTGCGCGCCGATATGCCGCGCCAGCACGTTGATCGCCGCCCCGCCATTGAGGAAGTTGTATACCATCTGTGGAGTGACTTCCTGGGGATAGGCGCTGACGCCCTGGGCCGCCACGCCGTGGTCGCCGGCGCAGGTGATGACGACCTTCTCGCCGATGATGGGCCGTTCCTGGCCGGTGATACCCGCCACTTGAATGGAAAGCGTCTCCAGGCGGCCCAGGCTGCCCGGCGGTTTGGTCAGCCGGCTCTGCCGGGCGCGGGCCGCGTCCATCGCGACGGCGTCCAGCGGCCGGATGGATTGAATCGTTTGGTTGAGTAAAGACATTGCACCTCCAAGAAGTAAAACGTGAAGCGTTGTAGAGTCCAATAAAGTCGTACCTTAACAGTCCAAAGATAATCGTACCCCCGGTAGACACACTTTCTGTTATCCTGCTGTACAGATAACAGGAGGTGGTCTATGAGCAATCGGAAACCGCTCACCCAAGCGGAGAAAGAACGCATTTGGTGGGGCAAGCAGGACGGGCATACGCTGGCAGAAATGGCCGTCGAGGTAGGCTGTTCGGTCAGTTGTGCCCGAAAGTGGTGGCGGGTCGGTCGCGATCGCGGGTTGGAGGGTTTGCGAGCCCCTCGTCGTAGTCGTGGGCACACGGGAACACTATCGCACTTCGATCCCCGTGTTGCAGAAGCGGCGCTGGCCTGCAAACGGGCGCATCGGCGTTGGGGAGCAGATCGCGTCTTGCTCGAAGTGAAGAGCGACCCGACTTTGACCGGCTTGGCGTTCCCGAAACGCAGCCGTCTAGCCGCCTTTTTCAAGGAGCGCTGTCCAGACTGTGTCGCGTCCCGCAAGCCACGCCCACCCGCTCGCCGTCGCCCTGTGGATGTGACCGGTGTGCACGAGATGTGGCAACTGGACAGTCAGGAAGGCATTCGGTTAACGAATGGAGAAATCGCCACTCTGTGCAACATCCGCGACCCTGTCGGGGCAGCCATGGTCGCCAGCCAAGCCTTTTCGGTGAAGACGGAGCGGCATTGGCGTAAGTTGACCTGGACCGAAGTGCGTGGCGTATTACGTGATGCCTTTACCGAGTGGCACACCTTGCCGGATGGGGTCAGGACCGACAATGAACTGGGTCTGGCAGGCGGCCCGAACGATCCTTTCCCAGGCCATCTGACGCTGTGGCTGGTCGGACTAGGCGTCAAACACTGCCTCATCCGGCCTGGTCATCCCACTGATCAACCTCACATTGAGCGCAATCATCGCACGTTGGATGACCTCGCACTGGATGACGCAGCAGTGGGTGACCTCACCCGTCTGCAGCAAGCCCTGGATCGGGAAAGGCAGCTCCATAATACCCAGTTCCCGACCCACGCCAGCGATTGTGCCGGCCAGTCGCCTCTGATGGCGCACCCGGAACTGCTCAATCCCCGGCGGTATTACCAACCGGAAATTGAACTTGCTCTCTTCGATCTGCAACGGGTCTACGACTACCTGGCAACGTTCACTTTCACACGCACCGTGAGCGATGCAGGTCAAGTGAGTCTGGGGCGTCAAATCTACTCGTTGGGCAAGCAACTGACGGTAGTTTCGCTCATTTACAATCACGGACTGGCCAATAGCGGTTCGGCCAGCCGGGTATAGACTGACTCTGGGATTCCCAGCAATCCCAGGATCCGGCGCTGCAGCGCCGACAGGGGCGTGAC
>DAOUBA010000163.1:0-8185 GCA_034432855.1 Anaerolineae bacterium
GCGCGCTGCCTGTGGTGAACCTGTGCCCAATTGCAGTGCCCTTGCCTGCAGGCCGATGAACCAGATGATATCCTCCTTCGACTTTTGCATCCTGCCGCCCTCCTAACGCGACCCGGAAATCGCAGCACAATTGTTCAGGCCGATTGAAATCGCCCTCTCTGACATTCCACGCTATATGGGACGATCCGATGGAGCGTCCTGGCCGGCGCCAACACCTCTTTCGTTGCGCTCGTCCAGTTCGGTGACTTTCAAGAGCGTCTGGCGCGCAGCCTCCTTCTGCCCGGCTTTGGCAGCGGCAATCCCGACCCGCAACAGGTGGGCTAAGTAGGTAGAATCCGACACCGGGTCCCTCCAACGGCACAGATTATACGTGCTCTTGCAGAAATGGACAACATATCGCGGCAAAGCCGCAGTCGGAGTGCTTCGCCCTTGACGCAGTTCCGCATCTGTGATACGATGCAGCCCGTTCGCAACGCAATTCGGAAAGGGGTTCAATGAGCGGCACCGGCACTATCATCAACGTCATCGCCGTGCTGGCAGGCGGGACGATAGGCACATTCCTGGGCGCACGCCTGCCGGAACGGATGCGCGAGACCATCATGCACGGCCTGGGTCTGCTGACCATCGTCATCGGAGTCCAACTCTCCTTCCAGACCGATAACGTCCTCATCGTCCTGGGCAGTCTGCTCATAGGCGGGATTGGGGGAGAACTCTTGCGTATCGAGGATTACATCAACCGGGCAGGACGCTGGATCGAGCGCAAGACCACAAGAAACAGCGGCGCTGCTGCACAGCCGCCGGATACAGCACACCCTGGCACAACCCGCTTCAGCCGCGCCTTTCTGACCGCCAGTCTGGTCTTCTGCGTCGGCCCGATGGCGATCATCGGCTCTTTCAACGACGGCATGAAAGGCGACTATGCGATCCTGGCCGTCAAATCGGCGCTCGATTTCTTCGCAGCGCTGGCGTTCGCGTCCACTATGGGGCCCGGCGTGATCGCCGCCGCGCTCTCGGTAGGAGCCTATCAGGGCGCGCTCACGCTGGGCGCCGGCTGGGCCAGCAGCATCCTAAGCGACCTGCTGATCGCCGAGATGACGGCGACCGGCGGCGTGCTGATGTTGGCTATCGGATTGGGCCTCTTGGAGATCAAGCAGATCCGCACCGGCAACCTCTTGCCGGCTCTCCTCATTGCGCCGCTCATCGCCGCGCTGGTCAAGAAGTAGGGCAGGCTTGCGGCCCGCCACCGGCAGCAGGCCAGAAGCGTGCTCTGATTTGACCAGTCGTGCCGCTTAAGGTATAATGACACGGCTATCATCGGCGGGCGACCTCGGTCGGCTGCCAACGTTCGTCAAGGAGAAAGCATGCCAAAGCGAACCTATCAACCCAAGAAGCGCAAGCGGATGCGCACGCATGGCTTCCGCGCCCGTATGGCCACCCAGGATGGCCGGCGCGTGCTCAAGGCCCGGCGGCTCAAGGGCCGCAAGTGCCTGACCGTACAGCGCAACTGGGCCAAGAAGTTGAACTGGAAGGAAAGCGCACAGCGGCCACGGCGGCAGTCTTGATGGTTCAACGCGATGGCCGCGATCCATGGAACGGCGATTGAGGTTGCGGAATGCGAGAGACGTGCAGCGGCTATACGCCGAGGGAAAATCGTGGGCGCATCCGCTGCTGGTATTGGTCGCACGGCCCAACGGCCTAGATGTCAGCCGTGTAGGTATTACAGCCAGCCGCAAGATAGGGAGCGCAGTAGCACGCAACCGGGCCAGGCGATTGCTACGAGAGGCGACACGTCATCTCTATCCCCGGTTCGTGAGCGGCTGGGACATTATGTTGATCGCGCGCCCTGATGTCCTCAAGGTTAAAGAGCCAGAGGTTCGAGAGGCATTGGCGCTGCTACTGCAACGGGCTGGACTGGGCATATGAGGTCTATTCTCCTGGGCATCATTCGCCTCTACCAAGTGACTCTCTCGCGTGTGCTCCCTCCCACCTGTCGCTTTGAACCTTCCTGTTCCGAGTACGGCTACGAGGCTATCGCCCGTTACGGCGCCTGGCGCGGCGGCTGGCTGGCGCTCAAGCGGCTCGCCCGCTGCCATCCGCTCAACCCGGGCGGCTATGATCCCGTTCCCGATTTGAAGGAGGACGAGTAACTTGAAACGATTCCGCATCCGGCGCGACCACGTCCTGTTCTTGATGCTGGCAGCCTTGCTTGCAGGGGTGAGCGGCTGCACCGGTGGCATACGGGCCACCAGTTGGACCGGGCTGACCGTGGTGAACGACACGGTGTACGCTGCCGATCTCGACAGGGTCGTGGCGCTGAACGCGGCGACCGGGAAAATCGTGTGGGCTTTTCCGGCGGATCCCAAGAAGGACCCTCGCGGGCTGTTCCAGGTTCTTCCTACCGTCGGTGAGGGATACGTTATCGTTGCCTCACAGGTACCCCCCAGGGGTTTCCTCTCACAGGCCCGCAACGTCATCTGGGCATTTGACCCTACCACTGGCACGGACCTGTGGTTCTTCGACGACGCCACCGGCCCATACATCGAGGGCGGCGCCATCGGCGATGGCCTCTTCGTCATCGGCAACAACGACGGCCACATCTACGCGCTGGATGCAGCCAGCGGCGCGCTCAGGTGGAAATTCAAGACCGGGCACCGCGTGTGGGCCACGCCTCTCATCGTCTCCGATACGGTGTACATCGGCTCGATGGACCGCCACCTCTACGCGCTGAACCTGACCAACGGAGAGGTACGTTGGGCATTTCACGCCCCAGGCGCCTTCGCCAGCGCCCCGGTGCTGCACGGCGACACGCTCTTCATCGGCGCATTCGACGACCGGCTCTACGCGGTGGATGCCAGCACCGGTAGCGAACGCTGGCACTTTGCCGGCAAGAACTGGTTCTGGGGCAGTCCGGCGGTCTATAGCGATACCGTCTACGCGGCCGATGTGGATGGCAACGTCTACGCCCTCGACGCCGAGAGCGGCGCCCAAGTCTGGCACAAGCCGCTGCGCGATACTCGCGGGCGGAAAGTGCCCGTGCGCGCCGGTCCGGCGTTAGCCGAAGACGGAAGCAAGTTGTTCGTCTGCGGGCAGAATGGCACTTTGTACGCGCTGGATACCGTTGATGGCTTCGTGCTCTGGTCGGCGACGGGCGAAGGGCAGGCGCTTTCGACGCCAGTGGTGAGCGGGACAGTCGTGTACGAAACGCTGATCGCCGGAACGAAGCGTATCCGGGCATTGCATGTGGACAACGGGTACGAGGTGTGGGCGTACCCGCCTGAAACCGACGCAGAGCCATAAGAGGGAAAATCGTTCGGCCTGTGCCCACCGGATGTGTTCGCCGGACCACAGTCCGGCGGCGTGCGTACTGCGCGCGGGCCGTCCGCACAGCACAGGCAGGCTGAACAGTTGCAGAAAGGGTAGAACGTGGACTTCTTATCTTATTTTTTTGCCAATATCATGCTGCTCTTCTACGCCTACCTGGGGCACAACACCGTCGTAGCCATCGCTGCGTTGACTCTCCTGATCAACCTGTTGCTCCTGCCGCTGACGCTGCAACAGCAGCGCTCGGCACGGCGCATGCAGGAACTCCAGCCAGAACTAGAAAAGTTGCAGAAAAAGTACGCCAAGGATAAAGAGCGGCTGGCGCAGGAACAGATGAAGTTGTGGAAACAGGCGGGCGTCAACCCGATGGGAGGCTGTCTGCCACTGCTGATCCAGTTGCCCATCTGGTTTGGCCTTTTCGGCGCCATGCGGGCCTGTATGCCCTCGACACCACTAGAGTTGTTCCAGTTCTCGCAGGGCATCTACAAGTGGCTACCCGGCGTCGTCGGACTCGTGCCGCTGCAGAGCACGTTCCTGGGGATGGACCTGGGCCAGCCCCCAAATCCGGCGCAGTGGTGGTCGTATGCGCTGCCCATCCTGGTCTTTGCCACCTCCTGGTTCCAACAGAAACTGCTGACCCCGCCCACCACTGCCGGTGATAAATCCCAGGCGGCGATGATGAACCAGCAGATGCAGATTATGATGCCCTTGATGTTCATGTTCTTCACCCTCAGTTACGCGACGGGACTTTCTATCTATTTCATCATCTCCGCGCTGATCCGCATCGCCCAGTATTACGCGATGGGAGAGGGAAAGGGCAAGAAGAGAGAAAGTAAGGAGCAGGCAAAGCCAGCAAGGCAGCCCAAGGAGTAGCCAGGTAGTCGCAGTTCCTTACCGCGCTGAATCATTACGGAACAGGTCTTTAGAGGAGTGCAGCCGATGTCAACGGAGCAGACGCTAGAGGCGACCGGGGCAACCGTCGAAGCCGCGATTGCAGCCGGGTTGGAACGCCTGGGGGTGGGACGGGATGCAGTTGAGATCGAGGTCCTAGACCAGGGTAGCCGTGGCCTGTTCGGGCTGGGGGGACGAGAGGCCCGCGTGCGCCTGACCGTCAGGCCGGTCACGGCCGCTGAGGCGCCAGTCGAGCCATCTGCTCCCCCCATTGTGGAAGCGGCCGGCCGCGCGGTGGCAGAGAAAGACGAAGGCGAAATCGCCCAGAACGCACTACTGGAACTCTTGACCCGGATGGGGCTCGAGAAGGCCAGAGTGAATCTGCAGCGTACGGAGCCTACGCCGGACGAGCCGGCGCACCTCGTGCTCGACGTGCACGGGCCAGACGCTGGCACGCTGATCGGCCACCGTGGAGAGACACTGGCTGCGTTGCAGCACGTCACGCGGTTGATCGTGGGGCAGCAATTGGCGAAACGGGTAAGGCTGATCGTGGACGTGGAAGGCTTCAAGTCACGCCGTGAAGACTCGCTGCGCCGTCTGGCTCAACGGATGGCGGAGCAGGCCGTGCGCACTGGCCGTACGGTCACGCTGGAACCGATGCCCCCCAATGAACGGCGCATCATCCACCTGGCCCTGCGCGACCATCCCCAGGTGAGCACCGAAAGCGTCGGCGAGGGAGACCGCCGTAAAGTCACTATCATCCCAAAGCGGTAGCCGCACAGACACCGGCAGTAGCAGGCGGTTGAAACCGCGCCTGATTGGTCGTTGTTTGTCATTTGGGCATCGAACTGGATTACCTGGCCATCGGTCACGTGACCCGCGACCTGATAGGTAGTGGTTTTGCGCTCGGCGGGACGGTTTCTTACGCCGCCCGCACCGCACAGGCGTTGGGCTGTCACGTCGGCGTCGTCACCAGCGCTGCCCCCGATCTCGACCTGGGCCAGGTGCTGAACGGCATCACCATCGCCTGCATCCCCGCCGCAACGACGACCGCCTTCGAGAATGTCTACACGAGCACGGGCCGGCATCAGGTGGTACACACGGTGGCGCAGATGATCACGCCAGAGATGCTCCCGGCGGATTGGAGAGGGGCTATTATCCATCTGGGCCCCGTGGCCCGCGAGTGCGATCCGGCGTTGGCTGCCGCCTTCGCAGATGCTTTCATAGGGCTGACCCCGCAGGGCTGGATGCGTTGCTGGGACGCCTCAGGGCGCGTGAGCCGCTGCCGCTGGGAGGGGGCAGAGGAATTGCTCGCCCGCGCCGACGCCGTGGTGCTGAGCGAGGAAGACGTGGGTGGCGACATGGCGCTCGTGGCCCGCTACGCCACGCAGACGCGGCTGCTGGTCGTGACGCAAGGCGCACAAGGCTGCACCGTCCATGCCCAGGGTCAGTCACGCCATTTCGCTGCCCCGACCGTGCGCGAGGTGGATCCGACCGGTTCAGGCGACATTTTTGCCGCAGCCTTCTTCGTGTGGCTGTACCGCAAGGGCGACCCCTGGAAGGCGGCACGCTTCGCCAATTGCGTGGCGGCTCGCTCGGTGACACGGAGGGGCCTGGGCGGGACGCCGACGGCGGAGGAGACTGCTCATTGTGAACGCGACATAAGGCATAATCGTAAAACGTAAGGTTACGTTTTACGCATTACGTTTTACGTATTACGCCGAGGTGAGACCGATGCCGCTCATCTACACGCTGGCGAACCAAAAGGGGGGCGTCGGCAAGACGACGACCGCGGTGAATCTGGCGGCCTACCTGGCTCATTGGGGCCAGCGCGTCTTGCTGGTGGACATTGATCCGCAGGCCAATGCGACTTCCTGCCTGGGGATTGACAAACGCGCCGTCTCGCTTTCGACTTACGATCTGCTGGTGCGCCAGATTTCCCTGGATCAAGTCGTGCGCCTCACCGGTCGCGTGCGTCTGGACCTGATCCCGGCCTCGCCGGCGCTGGCCGGCGCGACGGTGGAACTGGCCAACCTGCCGCAACGGGAGCACCGCCTGCGCCAGGCGTTGGTGGGTCTGGATCAACGCTACGACTATGTGCTGATTGACTGCCCGCCCAGCCTGGGCATCCTGACGGTGAACGGTCTGACGGCCAGCGCCGATGGGGTGATCATCCCCGTACAATGCGAGTACCTGGCGCTGGAGGGCCTTTCACAACTGATGCGCACGCTCGAGTTGGTGCGCCGGGCACTCAACCCACGATTGCGCGTGCGCGGCCTTGTGATGACGATGTACGATAGCCGCACGACGCTCTCGCGGCAGGTCGTCGAAGAGGTACTCAAACACTTCCCCGGGAAGGTCTTTAAGACGATCATCCCGCGCAGCGTGCGCTTGAGCGAAGCACCCAGTTACGGCGAACCGATCATTTCGTATGCCCCCCAGTCGGCAGGAGGACTGGCCTACGCCGCGCTGACGCGAGAGTTGCTGGCAGGCGATGGACGAGCGGCTCCGGAGAACCCGGACCAGGCAGCGGTATCAACTGCTGGGAAGACGGTAGATTGAACGCGATGGCCCTGAGAACGGAGGACACATGTCGCCACGCAAAGGCGGATTGGGCAAAGGTCTGGAAGCGTTGATCCCCGCTGCCGAGGAGATGGCAGCCCAGGGTGTGACTGAGGTGCCCCTCGCCTCCATCACCCCCAACCCGCACCAGCCGCGTGCGCCGATCCGCGATCAAGACCTGGTAGAACTGGCCGCTTCCATCGAGGAGCACGGCGTCATCCAGCCGCTCATCGTCACCAAGACACTGGATGGCTACCAGTTGATCGCGGGCGAACGGCGATGGCGCGCCGCGCGGCTGGCCGGACTTGCCACGGTGCCGGTCATCGTGAAAGACGCCGCCCCCAGCGAGATGCTGGAACTGGCGCTGGTGGAAAACGTCCAGCGGGCCGACCTGAATGCGCTGGAGGAAGCGCATGCCTATCAGCAATTGATCGAAGGATTTGGATTGACACAGGACCAAGTCGCGCGGCGGGTCGGCAAAAGCCGGGTGGCGGTCGCCAACACGTTACGGCTACTGAAAGCAACCCGCCCCGTGCAGGAGGCGTTGTTGGCCGAAAAGATCAGCGAGGGGCACGCCCGTGCACTGCTGGCGCTGGAGCAGCCCGAAGCGCAGGAGGCCACACTCAAGACGGTGCTGAAGCAAGGGCTGAACGTGCGCCAGACGGAGGAACTGGTGCGACGCCTGCTCGGCGCACGCGAAGAGCCACGTCCCCGCCAGGTCTCACCGGAAACGCGCGCGCTGGAGGCCCGATTCCGCGAGGCGCTCGGCACCAAGGTCAGCCTGAACCGCAGCGGCGCGAGGGGACGGCTGGTGATCTACTTTTACTCCGAGGAAGAGTTGAACGCGCTCTACGAGCGCCTCGTGGGGGAGGCATAGGCCTATCAGTTATAATTAGGGCCGTGTATAATAGGGTCGTGAGAGACCCACTGCTTTCTGTCCATCCTCATCGGCAGACGCCTGGATCAGAGGACCTGCATAAGCCTGCGCCTCGAGCGCCCGCTGCGGACCGTCCCCCAGGCACCACCGGGAGCACCGGCAAAAGCTTGCCGTGCCGCGAGCACCGTGAGAGGCTACCGGTAACCCGCGTCCTGCCGATGAGTCTATCCCTTTCAGGAGGTATCCCAATGGAACTGCTAATCGGTATTGACTGGAGTCAGCACTACCACGATGTGCGAGTACTGAACGAGAACGGCGCTTCCCTCCTGGTATAAACACGAGAGCACCATGGGGTATACTATGCCCCACCTATCCCAATGTAGGAGGTACTCTCGTGTCTACGCCAAGTCAATACTGTCCGGATTGATATCTGGGCACCTGACGAGGGCACACTTTAGCAGAACTCAATCAGCGGTGCTGCCCTTCAACCAGCCGTGTGATGCAGGTGACATGCGCTTGCCACGTCCTGACGCG
>DAOUBA010000164.1:0-4012 GCA_034432855.1 Anaerolineae bacterium
GCTGAAAGCGCACGGCTGAACCAGGTGCAAGCCCGCAGGGCTTTTGCCTGCTGAGCCGGGCGATTTGATCGCCCGGCGGCTGGCGGGTCATACTCCCCCCAGTCCAGACAGGCGGCCTGCCCACAGGTTGGTTTTGCGGAACTGCGCAAATAGGGTGGGCATGAAAGACGAACCTCCCGGAGGCAAGAAGCCTTCGGGAGATTCTATTCGTGGGTTCGCTCTACCGTATCACCGCATCCGCCGGCATCCCCGGCTTGAGCGCGTGGTCGGTGTTGGGAATATGCACCTTGACGGCAAAGACCAGGTTGACGCGCTCTTCCTCCGTCTGCACGTTGCGCGGGGTGAACTCGGCCTCGCCGGCGATGTGCGCTACCTGCCCGACGAACACGCGCCCCGGGAACGAGTCCACGCGCACCTCGACCTCCTGCCCCAGTCGTATCCGACCCACGCGGTTCTCTGGGATGTAGATGACCAACGTTACCTCATCCAGGTTGACGATGGTCAAGAGCGGCGTCCCGGCCGTCGCCGTCTCGCCGACCTGGGCGCTGCGTGTGGCGACGATGCCGTCCATCGGTGCGGTCAGCGTGAGTTTGGCGATCTGTGCATCCACCAGGCGCACAGCGGCCTCCGCCTGCCGCACCTGCGCCTCCGCCAGCGCGATCTCCTCCGCCGTAGGGCCGGCCTCCAACTCCTCCAGTGCCGCCCGCGCGACGGCCACCTGCGCCTCGGCCTGTCGGTACTGGGCTTCGGCGGCGTGCAACTGCGCCTGCAACGCGAGCGGATTGGCGCGGGTCGCCAGCAACACGTTGAGATAGGCGCGGGCGCCGTCCAGTTCGGCCTGCGCCTGCACGAGCGCGGCCTGCGCTGCCTGCAACTGGAGATTCCACGCCCGCTCGACATCCCTTCCCTGCCCGGCGTACACGCCACGTCGCAACTCCGTCTCCGCCAGGTTGGCTCGCGCCATTTCGACATTCTGCTCGCTCACGCGCACCTGCGTGCGTGCTGCGTCAATCTGGGCGTTCAATTCGAGCGGGTTACTGATGACCTCGCGTGCATTGAGCACTGCCTGACGCGCGCCATCCCGCTGCGCTTCGGCCTGCGCCAGAGCCGCCCGCGCGGCAGCGATTTCCTGGGGACGTACACCGGCCCGCACACGTGCAAGGTTCGCCCGGGCCGCCGCAAGCGCCGCCTCGGCCTCTCGCCGCTGACTTTGCAGCACGGCATCATCCAGGCGCACCAACACCTGCCCGGCCACGACGCTATCGCCGCGATCTGCCGCCATCTCGACGATGCGCCCACCCACCTCCTGGGCCACCATCACCTCTTCGCCTTCGATGAAACCTGACGCGGTGATAGCGCTATTTGTCTGGTTATCGCCACAGCCGGTCAAGAGAAGAATGACCAATGACAAATGACCGACGACCGACATGAGACGTGCAGACTTGCAGACTTGCAAACTTGCAAACTTGCAGACTTGCCACATCCTACTGCTCCTGTCCCCCAAATGTCGCGTCCGCCGGCAGGCCCGGTTTGAGCGCGTGATCGGGATTGGGAATCTGCACATCCACGGCAAAGACCATGTTCACCCGCTCCTCCTGCGTCTGCACGTTGCGCGGGGTGAATTCGGCCTGGCTCGCGATGGCAACCACCGTCCCGGTGAAGACGCGCTCGGGAAAAGAATCTACCCGCACCTCGACCCGCTGGCCGATCCTCACTTGCCCCAACCGGTTCTCCGGCACATAGACGGTCAGCGTAACCTCGTCCAGGTCGCCCAGTGTGAGCAGCGTGATGCCGGGTGCGGCCAGTTCTCCCCGATGGATGCTTGTCTCCAGCACCAGCCCGCCGACCGGTGCGGTGAGGGTGAGTTTGTCGCGCAACACGAGTAAAGCGTCGAGCGCGGCCTGCGCCTGCTCCACTTGCGCTTTGGCCACGGCAATTTCTTCCGCCGTCGCGCCCGCGCGCAGCGCGTCCAACTGAGCCTGCGCCATAAGGACGGCAGCCTCGGCGGTATTGTACTGCGCTTCCGCCGCATTGACCTGTGCATTTACTTGCTGTGGATTGTCGCGCAGCGCGTAGAGATCGGCGAGCGCCGCGCGCGCCCCATCCAGCGCCGCCTGCGCGGTGTTGACGCCCACCCAGGCTTTCCAGTAGGCGTTGGGCGCCAGATGTGCTTCCAGCGGGAGCACCGGCAGCGGCGGACGAAGCGGCTCCGGGATTTGCTCCCACTGTCGCTGCGCTTCCTCGAGCGCCTTCTGCGCGTCGTTGAACGCATCGTGGCCGATCTCGGCGGCGTCCTTCAGAGCGACGGCCCGTGCCAGCGCCGCCTCCGCGGCAGTGACTTGAGCGCGTGCCTGGGCGATCCGCGCGTCCAACTCCTGCGGATTGTCGCGGATGGCGATGGCATCCTGCCAGGCGCGATAAGCCCCGTCGCGGGCGGCCTCCGCCTGGGCCAATTGCGCTTCGGCTTTGCGGATTTGCTCCGGACGCGCTCCGGCCTCTGCCAGTGCCAACTGCGCTTGCGCAACCTCCAACGCCGCCTCCGCCGCCGCAATCTGTGCTTCTAACAATGTCCCATCCAGTCGCGCCAACACCTGCCCGGCCTCGACCTCGTCCCCTTCTTCGACGGACAATTCGACCACACGTCCGCCCAACTCCGGCGCGATCGCCACCTCCTCGGCCTCGATAAACCCCGACGCCTGGATGGGGCCGGTTGCTTCAGCACTGCCGCACGCGCTCAACAGCGCCAAACTAATGATGAACAATGCGGCAATGAGCGATTGGCCAACCTGCACCCTTGCACTCCTGCACCCTTGCACCCTTGCATACTTGCATACTTGCACCCTTGCACACTTGCATACCTTCCTCACTTTGCATTCTGCCGCACGCTGGAGATGAACACATCCTCCAACGATGGTGCAATGAGATCCATCGCCCGCACCTCGACACCGGCCTCGGCCAACGCCCGCTCGATGGCTGGTCGCCGCGCAGTGATGTCGTCGGCCACGACGTGGATCAGCGCGCCATACAGCGCCACCTCCTCAAAGCCGCCCAGTTGCCGCAGCACGCTGATCGCCGCGTCGGGCCGGTCGCAATCCACCTCCAGCACCTGCCCGCGCATCTTGTCCAGTTTGATCGCCGCCGGTGCCCCCTGGGCAATAATGCGCCCGCCGTGGATGAAGGCCAGATTCTCACAATGCTCGGCCTCGTCCATATAGTGCGTCGTGACCAAGATCGTCGTCCCGCCCTCGGCCAGAGTGTACAGCAGGTCCCAGAACGCCCGCCGCGAGATGGGGTCCACGCCGGCAGTCGGCTCGTCCAGGAACAGCATCTCCGGCTCGTGCAAGATCGCCGCCCCCAGCGCCAGCCGCTGCTTCCAGCCGCCGGAGAGGTTGCGCGTCAGTTCCCGCTCGCGTCCCACCAGCCCGGCCATCTCGATCACGAACCGCTTGCGCTCCCGCAGCCGCTCACCGCGCACGCCATAGGTACGCCCATAAAAGTCCAGATTCTCGCTCACCGTCAGGTCGTTGTACAGGCTGAAACGTTGCGACATGTAGCCAATGCGCTTGCGGATCTCCTCCGGCTGGCGCGCTACGTCGAATCCCAACACGCGCGCCGTACCCGACGTCGGGCGTAGCAGCCCCAGCAGCATCCGGATCGTCGTCGTCTTGCCCGCGCCGTTGGGCCCCAGGAAGCCGAAAATCTCCCCGCGCCGGATGGTGAACGAGACGTCATTCACCGCCGTAAAGTCGCCGAATTTCTTGGTCAGGTTGACTACTTCGACTGCGTACTCGCTCAAGTCACAGACCTTTCTCAACATCAACGTCTCACGCATCACGTTTCACGCATTACGGGCCCGTAATGCGTGATGCGTAATATAGTATTGCCCGCGAAAAACTATCACAACCGCGAAGATTTTGCTCTTGGCCGCACCGGCCTGAAAGAGCCGGTGCTGGCGGGATTTCTTCCAGGAAAGAAACGCTTCCAGCGCCGCCGGTTCACGGCGGCGCGGTCA
>DAOUBA010000165.1:0-14135 GCA_034432855.1 Anaerolineae bacterium
AAATCCGCGCAGAAAGTGCCGGATTTGGGCCGATGAGCACCAAAAAGAGCTCCAGGATTGCCCGGAGACTTGCGTCTAGGAATCAGTTATGCGAATGAGAAAGCCTGTACAAGGGTAATGCTAGATGGCCTTCCGCCCAAGGCGCGAGAAGCGGTCGAGTGGATGGCTTCCGATGAAGTGCGACGGGTCAAGGCCGCGGCGACGGCCGGTTACTTCGTTGACCTGGCGCAGTCTCTCCGCGAAATCCGGCGCGTGTTGCGTCCTGGCGGACGCTGCGCGCTGGTCATCGCCCGACAGCACACCTTCTACCGCTACAAGTCGCGGGACATCGTGCGCGTGATTGACAACGCCGACATCGTGTCCGAGTTGGCCGAGAGGAGCGGCCTGGAAGTTGAACACGCGCTTCACGTAGAACTGAACAAGCAGAATACCGTTGCGCGTCCCCGCTCTCTCGATGCGTATTACGAGACGGCGTTGATCTTGAAACGACCTTGAGGAGAAGATTATGGCCGCAACTCCCAATCCTATGCGTCCCTACCTGGGCCGGCTGGCCGGAGTCAAGGACCTGGCGACCGGTATCAAGTTGTTCCAGGTCGAATTGGCAGAGCCGGAAGGGCAGGCGGCCTTTGCCGACTATAAACCCGGCCAGTTCGCCTTCCTCTCCGCCTTCGGCGCAGGCGAGGCCCCTTTTGGCCTGGCCTCCATTCCGGCGCGAGGCCCTCACCTCGAATTCGCCGTCAACGCCCTGGGCCACGTGACCCACACGCTGCACACACTCGACGTTGGCGACCCGGTGGGCGTGCGCGGCCCGCTGGGCAACTGCTTCCCATTGGACGAGATCAGGGGCCGCAACATCATCGTCCTCGGTGGTGGCATCGGCGGCGCGCCCCTGCGTCCGGTGATCCAGACCATTCTGGCAAACCGCGCCGCCTACGGCCACCTGACCATCCTGTGGGCCGCCCGCAGCCCGGACCTGCTCGTCTTTACCGACGAGTACGACGAATGGCGCGCCGCTCCCGATACCGAACTGCACCTGACGGTGGACAAAGGGGACGAGCGGTGGAGCGGTAACGTCGGCCTGATCACCCAACTGCTGGAGCAGGTGAATCCGTCGCCGGAAAACGCTGTCACCATCACCTGTGGCCCGCCGATCATGATCCACTTTGTCACGCTGACCCTGCAAAAACTGGGCTTCAGTCTGGATCAAATGCTGACCACGCTGGAGGCGCGTATGCACTGCGGCATCGGCAAGTGCGGGCGCTGCAATATGGGGGAGAAATTCATCTGCGTGGATGGGCCGGTTTTCTGGCAGAGCGAGATCGCGGGGTTTCTGGAGAGTTTCTTGTGAGTGGGGGGGTTGGTAGATTGGTAAATTGGTGATGGGTTGGTAGTGGATAAACCGACAGTCTCTGCCCAGGTTTACCAATCACCAATCACCAATCACCAATCTACCAATTACCAGCCTACCGGAAAGGGAGAAGCCTCATGAAGATTGGCGTCTATATCTGTCACTGCGGCAGTAACATTGCCGGGGTCGTGGACGTGGCGGCAGTGGCCGAATGGGCCGAAGAGTTGCCCGATGTCGCCATCGCCCGGCACTATGAGTTCATGTGCTCGAATCTGGGCCAGGAGCTGATCAAGGACGACGTGCGACAATTGGGGCTGGATCGGATCGTGGTGGCCTCCTGTACGCCCCGCATGCACGAGCCGACGTTCCAGCGTGCCGTGGCCGAGGCCGGGCTGAATCCCTATTACCTGGAGATGGCCAACATCCGCGAGCAGTGCTCCTGGGTCACCGATGATCCCCAAGAGGCCACACAGAAGGCCAGAGCGCTGGTCGCGGCGGCGGTCACGCGGGTGCGCCACCACCAGGCGCTGCGTACCAACAAAGTGCCGATCAATCCGACGACGCTCGTCGTCGGTAGCGGCATCGCCGGCATCCAGGCCGCGCTGGAACTGGCCAATGCCAACTACCCGGTCATCC
Source organism: Anaerolineae bacterium (assembly GCA_034432855.1). Lineage (GTDB taxonomy): Bacteria > Chloroflexota > Anaerolineae > B4-G1 > B4-G1 > DAOUBA01. The sequence continues at coordinate 1,985 of DAOUBA010000165.1, forward strand.
TGGTGGAGCGCGAGCCGTCCATCGGCGGGCGTATGGCCCAACTGGACGAGACCTTCCCCACCCTCGACTGTAGTGCCTGAATTCTCGGCCCCAAGATGATGGATGCCGGTCGGCATCCCCACATCCAACTCCTGACCTACAGCGAGGTCGAAGCGTTCTCGGGCTATGTCGGGAATTTCACCGTGCGTATCCGCAAACGGGCGCGTTCGGTCAACGAAGAAAAGTGCACTGGCTGCGGCACCTGCGAGGAAAAATGCCCGACGAAGGTGGTGGACGAAACGGGGTTCGACGTCGGGCTGGGCAAGCGCAAGGCGATCTACCGCCCCTTTGCCCAGGCGGTGCCGGCCATCCCCACGATTGACCGCGAGCATTGCCTCTTCTTCACCAAAGGGCGCTGCAAACTGTGTGAAAAAGTCTGTCCCACCGGGGCGATTGACTATGAGCAGCAAGACCAGATTATCGAAGTGCAGGTGGGCAACGTCATCCTGGCCACCGGTTATGATCCCTTCGACGCCCGGCGCATCTCGCAGTACGGCTATGGTCGCTATCCCAACGTCTTTACCAGCATGGAGATCGAGCGCATGCTGAGCGGCGGCGGGCCGACCGGCGGGCGTATCCTCTTGCGCGATCGCGAAAAACAGCCGGAGAGCGTTGCCGTCATCCATTGCGTCGGCTCCCGTGACGAGAATTACCATGCCTACTGCTCCAAGGTCTGCTGCATGTATAGCCTCAAGCAGGCCCATCTGGTGCATGCCAAGACCGGGGCGCACGTGTACGAGTGCTTCATTGACATGCGCACCGGCGGCAAGGCCTACGAAGAGTTCTACAAGCGGTTGCAGAGCGAGGGCGTGACCTTCATCAATGGCCGCCCGGCAGAAATTCAGCCGGAGGGCGACGAGTTGGTCGTGTATGTGGAGGATCGCGCCCTGGGGCGGCAGATGCGCTTGCCGGTGGATATGGTGATCCTGAGCGTGGGGCTGGAGCCGCGTAAGGACGCCCGCGCAGTGGCGCAGATGTTTGGCATCAGCACCGACGCCGATGGCTGGTTCAAAGAAAAGCACCCCAAGTTGGACCCGGTGGCGACGATGACCGCCGGCGTGTTCATCGCCGGCTGCGCGCAGGGCCCGCGCGACATCCCCGATTCGGTCGCGCAGGGATCGGCGGCGGCAGCGCGAGTGCTCACCTTCATCCAGCAGGGAGAGATCGAGATCGAGGCGGCTACGGCGCTGGTGGACGAGATGATGTGCGTGGGCTGCACCCAGTGTGTCCAGACCTGCCCCTACAAGGCGATCGAATTCCTGGAGGATCGCCAGGTTGCGCACGTGATCGAGGCCTTGTGCAAGGGCTGCGGCACCTGCGCGGCGACCTGCCCCTCGAAAGCGATCACCCTGCGCCACTTTACCGACCGCCAGTTGGTCGCCGAGATGCTGGGGGCGATGTATGCGATGCGGGAGATGGTAGCGGCGTGAAATCACGCATCCCGTTTTTCACATATCACGGCGCACGTGAAACGTGGTGCGGTAAAATGAGATGCCCGAGAGGGGAACCTGTGAGATGACACCCACGAGATAGCCGGAGAATGAACGTCGAGGTTGACCAGAGCCGCAAGATTGAGGAGACGGGAGATACTGTCCTGGCTTTCTCGAATGACATCTGCTGGGCAATTCTGATTCCCGCTCCCGTCAAACGGCTGGGGTTTCAGATGCTCCGTGCCAAAGGGAAAACCGGGAAGGCCGCCACGATCTGGCTGTTCGCAGCGTGCGTTTTTCTGGTGTTGGGAGACCACCTGCATCTCATCAAGCATATCACGATTGATATGGAGTATGCAGGCCGGGAGGCCGATATCCGGGGGATTTTGTTGACGTTGATCCGGCGCGACTATCCCGCTTTTGCCAGGGAGGGCATCGCGTTTGCGAGGGTTGGCAAGAACTCTCCTGCTCATGCCAAAGCCTGGGCAGTGCGTAGGGGGCAAGAGGAGGCCAACAGAACAATCACGAAGGTGGACCTGATAAGGCTCCTGGAATAACAAAGACCGGGGGAGCACTTTCGTCGGTGAGGAAATGAGAAGCCGATGCAAATTGTGCCCTGCTGCCTGGCTACATTCCGGGGTGGTTACCGAAAAATCACCAGGCCACCCGGTTCCGATTATAGTGTATCACAAAGAACGTGTTTTGTCAATGGCGCATTACGTTTTGCGTTTTTACGCTTTACGGGTCACGTGAGACGTAATGCGTAGAACGTGAGATGCCCGAGAGGGGAACTTTGACACCCACGAGATAGCCGGGGAATGGACGTCGAGGTTGACCAGAGTGCCAAGATCGAGCAGACAGACAAGGACACTGTTCTGGCCCTCTCGAATGACATCTCCTATGCCATTCGCATTCCGGCAAGGGTCAAGCGGGAAGCCATCGCATGGCTCAGGTTCAAAGGATTACGGGGGAGACGACTCTATATGCTGCTCTTTGCGGCAGCGTTGCACATGCTCCTGAGAGAGCAGCTGGATCGGGTGGAGCGTGTCATCCTCGATGTTGAATACGAGGGGCACGAACGAGACATCAAGTTGATACTCCTCGATCTATTGTGGCGGGACCTTGGCGTCTGGCCGGCGGATAAGATTACCTTCGGCCATATCGGCAAAAGATCGCCGGCTCACAAGAAAGCCCTGGCAGTCTACCGTGGGAACGTCGAGGCCGATAGGGTGGTTACTGTGAGCGAACTGCTCGGCCCTCTGGAGAATAAAAAAATAACCGGGGAAGCCCTTTCATCATGATGGGCCTTAATGCCAGGCAGACGTCCGTCCGGTCAAGGATAGGAGCGGCCTGACCACCCGGTTCTATTTATACTCTACCACAAATGGCATATTTTGTCAATCGGCACGCTACTTCTTCACCGACCGGCTATTGGTTGCCGAGATGGTAGGGGCGATGTATGCGATGCGGGAGATGGTGGCGGCGTGAAATCAAGCCTTACGCCTTACGTTTTACGCCTTACGTTTTACGCCTTACGTTTTACGAGTCGCATAAAGCGTAATGCACAAAACGTAAGGCGCCGAGAGGTGAGAAACCTATGAGCGAACAACCCTACGAACCCAAAATCATCGGTTTCCTCTGCAACTGGTGTAGTTACGCCGGGGCAGACGGGGCGGGGTCGGCGCGGCTCAAGTACCCGCCCAACCTCAAGATCATCCGCGTCCCATGCTCCGGGCGCGTCTCGCCCGAACTGGTGCTCCGCACCTTCCGCGAGGGCGCCGATGGCGTCATGGTGCTGGGCTGCCACATCGGCGACTGCCACTACTCGACCGGCAACCACCGTACCGCCCGGCGTATGCCGGTGCTCAAGAAACTACTCGAATTCACTGGTATCGAACCAGAGCGTTTCCTGGTCAAGTGGGTCTCCTCAGCGGAAGGCCCCATCTTTGCCGAAACGGTGCAACAGTTCACCGAAACCCTGCGTCGCCTCCCGCCGCTGAGCAGTAAATTGGACGGCCCGGCAGGACGCAGAAGGGAGTAAATAAGCGGCCTGTATGGCTCACGATCTCACCCCCGTCCGCAAACAATACCTTCAGATCAAAGCCCAGCACCCGGACGCCATTGTCTTTTTCCGGCTGGGCGATTTCTACGAGACCTTCGATCAGGACGCCGAAATCGCCGCGCGTGAACTCGACCTCGTCCTCACCTCGCGCCCCATCTCCAAGAACCGGCGCGTGCCGATGGCCGGCGTCCCCTACCACGCCGTCGAGGGCTACATCGCCCGCCTGATCGAGAAAGGCTACCGCGTCGCCATCGCCGAGCAGGTGGGCGAGGTGACGGGCAGAGGGCTGGTGGCCCGCGAAGTGACGCGCATCGTCACCCCCGGCACCGTCGTCGAACCGGCGTTGCTGGACGAACGGCGCCCCAATTACCTGGCAGCAATCGTGGTCGAAGGTGAACAGGCCGGGCTGGCCTACGCCGACATCACCACCGGCGAATTCGCCACGGCGCAGTTGGACGTGGGAGAATTGGCACAAGAGTTCGCACGGCTGCAACCCCGCGAATGTCTTGTGTCGATTGAGCAGGGATCAGGGATCGGGGATCAGAGGAAAGACCTGATCACTGATCACTTATCACTGATCCCTGTTCATTTCACCCCTCTTCCTGGCTACCGTTTCGAGTTGGGCACTGCCCAGCAGACATTGCTCGATCACTTCGGTGTGGCCACGCTCGACGGCTTTGGCTGTGCGGGCAAGCCGCTGGCGATCCAGGCCGCGGGTGCCATCATCCACTACCTGCGCGAAACACAGCGGGGATCGCTGGCCCAGATTGTGACCCTGCGCACGTATTCGACCGCGCGCTATATGATGCTCGATGCCGCCACGCGGCGCAACCTGGAGTTGACCGAGACGCTCCGCGAGCGCAAGACACGCGGCTCGCTACTTGGCGTCCTGGATCACACCCTTACGCCGATGGGAGGGCGCTTGCTCCGAGCGCGTCTCAGCCAGCCGCTCCTCGACCGCGCGGAGTTGGAAAAGCGGCTCGACGAGGTGCAGACGTTCTACGACGATGCCGTGCTACGCGGGCGCGTGCGCGAAACACTAAAGGATACGCCCGACCTGGAACGGCTGACCAACCGTGTGCTCGCCGGAATCGCCTCGCCCCGCGATTTGCTCGGCATCCGGCGCGCGTTGGAGATTGTCCCGGCACTGATGGAGATACTGGGACAAGGGGGCCCCAATCCCCAATCCCCAGTCGCTAATACCCAATCCCTCGATCCCTGTAACGACGTTGTCACCCTTATCGCCTCCGCCATCACAGATGATCCCCCGGCCAGCGTGGCCTCCGGTGGCGTCATCCGTCCCGGCTTTTCTGCGGAACTCGACGGTATCGCCACAGCGGCACGGGACGCCAAAGCCTGGGTCGCCGGCCTGGAAGCACGCGAACGCCAGCGCACCGGCATCAAGAGCCTCAAGGTTGGCTACAACAAGGTCTTTGGTTACTACATCGAGGTCACCAAAGCCAATCTGGACGCCGTGCCTGCCGACTACATCCGCAAGCAGACGCTGGTCAATGCCGAACGTTTCATCACCCCGGAGTTGAAAGAATACGAGGCGCTGATCCTGAACGCCGAGGAGCGCCAGATCGAGGTCGAGACGCGGCTCTTTAAGGAGGTCTGTCAGCAGGTCACGGCGCGGAGCAGGACACTCTTGGAGACAGCGCGGGCGCTGGCGCGGCTGGACGTGGCCGCGGCGCTTGCCGAAGTCGCCGTGCGCAACCGCTACGTGCGCCCTGAACTGGCCGACGACGACACGCTCGAGATCGTCGCCGGACGCCACCCCGTCGCCGAGCAAACATTGCAAGAGCCGTTCGTGCCGAACGACCTGCGCCTCAACGCCAACGAGCGTATCCTGGTCATCACCGGCCCGAACATGGCCGGCAAGAGTGTATTCATCCGTCAGGTGGCCCTCATCGTCCTGATGGCCCAGATGGGCAGTTTCGTGCCCGCCGAGCGGGCACACATCGGCCTGGTGGATCGCATCTTTACGCGCATCGGCGCCCAGGATGAGGTAGCGGCGGGGCAATCTACCTTCATGGTCGAGATGGTCGAGACGGCCAACATCCTCAACCACGCCACGCCGCGCAGCCTGCTGATCCTCGACGAGATCGGGCGAGGGACGAGCACATACGACGGCCTTTCCATCGCCTGGGCAGTCGTCGAGTATCTGCATAACCACCCGGAGCGGCGCGCGCGTACCCTCTTCGCCACCCACTACCACGAGTTGATCGAGTTGGCCGACCGGCTGCCGATGGTGCGCAACTATAACCTGGCGGTGGTGGAGGAAGGGGGACATGTCGTCTTTCTGCACAAGGTCGTGCCCGGCGGTGCCGACCGCTCCTATGGCATCCACGTCGCACAACTGGCGGGTGTGCCGCGCCCGGTCATCCACCGCGCCGAGGAATTGCTGGAACTGCTGGAGAGCGGCGAATTCCGCCCTGGCACCGCCGCACCGCAGCCCTATCAGCCGGTGCTGTTTGCCCAGGAGCATCCTGTGGTAGAGGAATTGCGCGCGTTGGACGTTTCGACAATGACGCCACTGGAGGCGATCAACAAACTGTACGAACTGCAGCGCCGGGCGAAATCGTAGGGCAGAGTGCCGTTTTGCCCCCACCAAAGGAGGTGTCCAACATGAAAAAGTTCGATATCCGCGTCATCGGCGGCATCCTGCTGATCGCTGTTGGTGTCCTGTTCCTGCTCCAGGAACTCGATATCCTCACGATCGGCGATTTGATCTGGCCGCTCCTCTTCGGCGCCGGTGGCCTGATCTTTCTGTACGTCTTTGTGAGCGACCGGGCGCAGTGGTGGGCGCTCATCCCCGGCTGCACCCTGCTCGGCCTGGCCGGGCTGATGGCCTGGGAGCAACTGGCCCCCGAATCCGCCGGCGCCTGGGGCGCAACATTCTTCCTGGGCGGGATCGGCCTGGGCTTTTTGCTCATCACCCTCAACAACCGCGAGTTCTGGTGGGCCATTATCCCCGCCGGCACGCTGCTCACTGTTGCCTTCGTTGCCGGCCTCTCGTCGGTGCTGGAGGGGGTGGCCGTTGCCGGCGTCTTGTTCCTTGGATTGGCGCTGACCTTTGCCGTGCTCTATCTCGTGCGCACGCCCCAGGGGCGGATGAAGTGGGCACTCATCCCTGCTGCCATCCTGCTGGTGGTAGGGCTCGGTGTGATGGCCTTCTCCGAGTCGGTCCTCCAGTACCTCTGGCCGCTGGCCCTGATTGGGGTGGGGGTCTACTTCCTCGTGCGCGCACTGCGCAGGTGACGGAACAAGAGGGCGTGGCACGGGCTTTCCAGCCCGTGCAAGGCTGGAAAACCTGTCGCCACTTGCAGACCAGAGTCAGCAACAGCCCTGCGGTTTCACAAGAGTTATTTGACACAATCTGTCTTTTAGTGTATAATTTATTTCGACAAAGTCTATTGGAATTATAGGATAAATCAATGAAACTCTCGAAACGCGGCGAATACGGCCTTCGGGCCTTGCAGGACCTGGCAGCCCACTACGGCGACGGCCCCATCCCCAACAAAGAGTTGGCCGAGCGGAATAATATCCCCTACCGTTTCCTCGAGCAGATTCTCATCACGCTCAAGCACGCCCGCATTGTGCGCAGCCAGAAGGGATCGCGGGGTGGATACGTCCTGGCCCGCCCGCCTGATCAGATCACGCTGGCCGAGGTGGTGCGCCTGCTCGATGGCCCGCTCGCGCCGATCCCCTGTGCCAGCGAGACGGCCTTCGAGCCGTGCGGCTGCCCCGATATGGAGACCTGCGGCCTGCGACGGGTGATGAAGCGCGTGCGCGACGTCGTAGCGGAGATGATGGAGCAAACGACGCTGGCCGACCTGTCGGCTCGATGACAAGTTTTTCCACCCGCGCGGTTGACTGACGTAGCGCGGTGAATCGTTATTTCAGGAGGGTTCTCGATGCACCGGACTTGCGGGATTGACTATATATCGAGGCTTCTCGTCGCCGCCCTCTCGACCGGCTTGCTCCTCAGTGGATGCGGCAAAGCGACCCCACAGGCAGGCGAGGGTGAACTGAGTGGCACGATCTCCGTCTCCGGTGCTTTTGCGCTCTACCCGATGATGCAGCGCTGGAGCGAAGAGTTCCACAAACTGCACCCCTATGTCCAGTTCGACATCTCGGCTGGTGGCGCCGGCAAGGGCATGACCGACGCCCTGGGAGGTGCTGTGAATATCGGCATGGTTTCTCGAAGCATTCACCAGGAAGAGATTGACCGAGGCGCCTTCTGGGTCGCCGTGGTGATGGATGCCGTTCTCCCGACCATCAATGTGAATAATCCCTACCTGACTCAGATTCAGGCGCGAGGCGTTCCCAGCACCACTTTCGAGGCTATCTGGCTGGGACAGATCACGGCCTGGGGCCAGGTCATCGGCGACGAGAGCGTCACTGATCCGATTCACGTCTACACTCGCTCTGATGCCTGCGGTGCCGCTGATATGTGGGCAGCCTATATCGGCGGTCACAAGCAGGAGGACTTGCAGGGCATCGGAGTTGACGGCGATGCCGGATTGGCGACGGCGGTAGCCCAGGATACGTTGGGCATCGGCTACAACAATCTGAATTTTGCCTACGACGCCAGCACCGGCAGGCCAGTCGCCGGCCTGGCCATTGCCCCTCTGGACATTAACGCCAACGGCCGCTTGGATGCAGATGAAGCCTTCTATGATACGAGGGCCGACGTGATGGCGGCGATCAAGGATGGACGCTATCCTCGCCCGCCCGCCCGCCCCCTTAACCTGGTCACCCTGGGCCGGCCCACCGGATTAACTAGGGCCTTCATCGAGTGGGTGCTGACCGACGGGCAGGCGTTCGTCGAAGAGACGGGTTATGTTCCCCTCGCTCCCGAGCAGTTACAGGAACAGTTGGCCAAGTTGAGCGAATGAACGAATCGGCAGATCGGCAAATCGCCAGGCGGCCGAATGGGCGAATAAGGAGCCATAGACTCGCCCGTCCGTCCATCCGTAAATCTGCGGATCGCCTCGCCGGGCATGGGATGGGCGCGCTGGCTGTGCTGGCGATGGGGTTGGTGTTGCTCATCGCGCTGACGCTGGTGGTGCGCTCCTGGCCGTTCTTATCCGCCCAGCCGCTAAGCGAGTTGTTTGCTTCGTCGGGGTGGCATCCTCGGGAAGGTCAATTCGGCTTTCTGCCGTTCATCGTTGGCACCTTTTGGGTCACCACGCTGGCGATGGGTCTGGCTGTGCCGCCCTGCCTGCTTTCGGCCATCTACTTGGCGGAATACGCTTCGCGCCGCGTGCGCGGCATCGTCAAACCGTTGATAGACCTGCTGGCCGGCATCCCCTCGGTCGTTTATGGTCTGTGTGGTATCATCGTGGTCGTGCCGTTCATCCGCGACACGCTTGCCCCGTGGGCGGCAGCCCATCTAAGCGCGATTCCCTTGCTGCGTGTCACCAATCCCACCGGCTATAGTGTTCTGGCGGGCGGGATCGTGCTGGCAGTGATGGTCTTTCCCATTATCATCTCGGTGGCCGAAGAGGTCATGCGTGCTGCCCCGCAGGGGATGCGCGAAGCGGCGCTGGCCCTGGGTGCTACCCGCTGGCAAATGGTCAAGGGAGTCGTGTTGCGTCGCTCGTTGCCTGGGATCATCGCTGCGATTGTCCTGGGTTTCGCCCGCGCTTTTGGCGAGACGATGGCAGTGATGATGGTCGTGGGCAACGTGCCGCGCATCCCGCATTCCCTTTTCGATGCTGCCTACCCCCTGCCGGCGCTCATCGCCAACAACTATGGCGAGATGATGTCCATCCCGTTGTACGATTCGGCTCTGCTGGCTGCTGCGTTGATTCTATTCCTCATCGTGTTGATCTTTACAGCGACAGCGCGCGTGATACTATTAGAAGCAGTCAGGAGAACAGTCTGATGGGTAAGCGTCTGGAAGAGCGCATCATGTTGATGTTGATGAGGGCCTCGATGGTCCTTGTCCTCGGCAGTCTTCTTCTCATCCTGGTCGTCGTGCTGCTCAAGGGACTGCCCGCTATCAACCTGGCCATGCTAACCCAGACACCGAAAGGGGGCTACTACCTGGGCAAAGAGGGCGGCATCCTGAATGCGGTCACAGGGTCACTCGCTCTGGCTGGCAGCGCGACCCTGGTCAGTTTCTTCTTGGGCCTGGCTGTGGCGCTATATCTTCAGATCTTTGCGCACCATCGCCGCCTGGTGCATGGAGTGCGTTTTTCGCTGGACGTACTGTGGGGCGTGCCTTCTATCGTCTACGGCGCGTTTGGCTTTACCCTGATGCTGCTCCTGGGGATACGCGCCTCGCTCCTTGGTGGGCTCATCGCCCTGACGCTTCTGGAACTGCCCATCATGGTGCGGGCGATGGAGGAAGTGATGACGCTGGTGCCGGCTGAATTGCAGGAGGCTTCCTACGCCCTGGGCGCGACGCGGTTGGAGACGGCGCTCAAGGTCGTGGTGCGCCAGGCAGCGCCCGGACTGCTGACGGCGATGTTGCTGGCTTTTGGCAGGGGCATTGGCGACGCCGCTTCGGTGCTCTTCACTGCCGGCTACACCGACCAGATACCCACTTCGTTGTTGCGCCCTGTCGCCTCGCTGCCGTTGGCGGTGTATTTTCAACTGAGCACTCCACTGCCGGCGGTGCAGCAGCGTGCGTATGCCGCTGCTCTGGTGCTGATGGGCATCGTGCTGGTGACCAGTGCCGTGGCGCGTTGGTTGAACCAGCGGGTGACCCGGCACGCGATTCGCTAAGGAGGGGACATGAGCGATCCGGTGATTCGGATGCGTGATTTGAGTGTAGCCTATGGCGATGTGCCGGCAATCCGGGGGATTAACGTGGACATCCCGGCCAGGCAGATCGTCGCCATCATCGGGCCTTCTGGCTGCGGCAAGACGACGCTCTTGCGCTCGATGAGTCGGCTGGTCGAGTTGGTAGAGGGCGCGCGTGTGCAGGGGCAAGTCTTTTTTCGCGGCCAGAACATCTATGAGCCAAGGGTGGACGTGACCGAGATCCGTAAGCGTATTGGGTTGCTGTCTCAGCGCCCCTTCCCATTGCCCATGTCCATCTACGATAACATCGCCTACGGCCCGCGTGTGCATGGGCTGCGTAACCGCCGGGAACTGGACGCCATCGTGGAGCAATATCTGAAGGCTGCTGGTTTGTGGGACGAGGTCAAGGACCGCCTGCACGCGCCGGCCTCGGCCCTTTCCATGGGCCAGCAGCAACGGTTGTGCCTGGCACGTGGCCTGGCCGTGGAGCCGGAGGTGCTCCTATGCGATGAGGCCACTTCGGCGCTCGATCCCGTCTCGGCGCGGCGTATCGAGGAGCGGTTGGTGGAACTGAAGACGGATTACACCATTGTGCTGGTGACCCATATCCTGCGCCAGGCGCGGCGATTGGCCGATTACGTGATCTTTATGTACATGGGTGAAGTGATCGAGTACGGCCCCGCCTGCGAGGTGTTCTCCAATCCTAAAGAGGACAAGACGCGCGCGTACCTGGAGGGGGAGTTCTACTGACACAGCCGGTGTCTTGTCAATCGTGCTGCCGGATGGTATAATTCACGCCGTAGTAAGCCTGGAGAGGTAGCGTAGTCCGGCCTAACGCGCGCGCCTGGAGAGCGCGTGTGCCGAAAGGCACCGCGGGTTCAAATCCCGCCCTCTCCGCCACCACCACAGGGCGACCCCAAGCGAGGGTCGCTCTGTCTTCGTAGGACAGGCTTTCGAGCCTGTCCGCAGCCTGGAAAGGCTGTTCCACAGGAGGCTGCCGATGTCCATCGCTATTCGCCGCGCCACGCCCGCAGACGCCGAAGCGATCTCTGCCGTGTGGGAGGTCATCTGCTCCGAGCGGGTCTATACCGCCGTGAACCGCCCCTTTACGCCGCAGCAGGAGCGCGAGTACATCGCCTCGCTCTCCGACCGCGAGGGGGTCTTTGTGGCCGAAGTGGATGGCCGCGTCGTCGCCTTTCAGTCACTCGATCGCTGGGCCAAGTTCACGGACTCGTTCGATCACGTCTGCTCGGTGGGTACCTTCGTCCTGCCGGAATGGCGGCGCCAGGGGATTGCCCGCCGCCTGGCCGAGCACGCGCTCGCTTTCGCGCGCACTCACGGCTACGAAAAGATCGTCGTCTACGTGCGGGGGAGCAACAGTGTGGCCCAGGCGTTCTACCGCAGCCTGGGCTTTGCGCCCAAGGGAGTGCTGGCGCGGCAGGTCAAGATTGACGGCCGGTATGACGACGAGGTGTTTATGGAGTTGTTCCTATGATGGTAATTGGTATGCTGGTATTTGGTAAATTGGTATATCGGGTGTCTAACAGTTCACCAACTACCAATGTACCAGCTACCAATGTACCAACTCCCGATTATGGCAACAGTTCGGCGCGCAGTTCCGGTGCGTAGGCGCCAATCATCTGCGGCGTGATGGCGTTGGCGCGGGCGATCTCGGCGTAGAGTTGGGCGCTACGACGTGGCGTGCGCACCTGAGTTTCCGGGTCAAGCGCGATGAGGCCAGATATGCACCCAAAAAGTTGTACTCGGTAGTATTGTGATACAATTGCCCTCCTCGGGCAGCTGTGGGATGATAGAGAAGTCGGAAAAGAGGAGGCCAGAATGAGCAAGCAGTACACACCGAGGT
>DAOUBA010000166.1:0-25732 GCA_034432855.1 Anaerolineae bacterium
GTGGCTGGCGGAGCAGTGCGGTAGGAGTCCATCGGCCTGGTTGCAGCGTCCATCTGAGTGTGTCGTCTGCGCAGCCGAGAACGGTCATCTAATTTAGTAAACCGAGGTCTTCTAAATCCCCGGACTTTGCCCCCTGCCTGTCTCCCGCTCACTTGACAAATTTAGAAGATGCTAAGTGCTATATGCGCCCTACTCAATCGTCGCCAGGAACTGCTGCGCCATCGCCCCTATGTCGCTATCGGTGCGGATGCCCTCCCAGGGGTCGCCGGGTCGCACCAGGTTGACCACGACGATGCTGGCGCCATTGAAAATGGCGCTGCGGGCCTCTCTGAGGTCCACACCCCCGGCCGCCGAGATCATCACGTCGAACTTGCTGCGCAACCGGTTGACGTGCCGGTACTGGATCGCTTTCCCCCGCGTGCCCTCCTCATCCCGGCCACGATGCAGGATGACCACATCCGGTGGCCGCTTCAGACGCATCACGACTTTCAGGGGATCGGCCACGCCGAGCATGTCAATCATCGAGTCCATCCCCAGTTCGGCGCAGCGGGCGATGAAGAAATCGAGCGCTTCGGTGGGCGAACTGCCGAGGACGGTGGCCGCCGTAGCCCCGGCCGCCCGCGCCATACTCACCTCCTCCAATGCCCCGTCCACCGTCTTGAGATCGGCGACGAGGGGGCCGCGCCACAGGCTGCGGATTGCCCGGATGCCATTCAGCCCTTCACGCTTGATGAACGGGGTGCCGGCCTCGATGATGATGCGGTTGCTCGGCACGATGTGCGGCAAGAGGCGTGTCGCCAGCCCCACGTCGTAGTTGAAGGCGATCTGCAGATAGCGGGTCCTGTGGTCGAGCATGGCCGCCGTTCAGTCCGTCTGCCCTTCGACCAGCGAGCCAAGCACACGGCCCAGGTCGGAGGGCACGAAGAGCACGATCTTTTCCGATGGGTCGGCGGCGATGTCGCGGATTGTCTGCAGCGTGCGCAGGTGTAGCGCCCCCTTGCTCTTCGTCAGGTTTTCCGCCGCCTGCCGCAGGTTCTCCGAGGCGGCGAGTTCGCCCTGCGAGGCGATGATCATGGCGCGGCGCTCGCGCTCCGCCTCCGCCTGCTTGGCCATCGCCCGCTTCATCTCGGCCGGCAGTTCGACCTCTTGGATTTTGATGGACTCGACGTCTACACCCCAGCCGCTCGTTTCCGCATCCACGATCTTTTTGATGCTCTCGGCGATCTGCTCCCGCTCGGTCAGCACAAAGTCCATCTCGCCATTGCCGATCACGTCGCGCAGCGCCGCCTGGGTGTACTGGCGCACCGCGAAGATGTGGTCTTCGATCTTGATGATCACGTCTTCGGGGCTGACGACTTTGAAGTAGACCACCGCGTTGACCAGCATGGGAATGTTGTCTTTGGTCATCACTTCCTGGCGGGGAATGTCGGCCGTCTTGATGCGCATGTCCACCCGGCGCATCGTCTGAATGATGGGAAAGATGAAGCGGATGCCGGGCGCGAGCGTGCGGGAATACCTGCCCAACGTAAAGACGACACCACGCTCGTACTGGTAGAGCACTTTGACCGACGAGAAGAACAGCGCGATGGCGACGACCGCTACGCCGATGACCAGGCAGACCAGTGGTGCAATAATGTCTCCCATGACAGTCTCCTTTCTGCACTTGCGATATGGATAGAACGATGAAATTGTAGCACAGAGAGCCTGGCGAGGCAAACCGCTTGCACGTCCGGCCAGAACCCTTATAATGACTCTTGACTCATCACAACTGTTGGGAGGAGCCATGACATTCTTTAACGTGCGCGAACTGCCCGGCACCGAGATGCTGCCGGGCATCACGCGCCGGGCGGTCTATCTGGATCACGTGATGCTGACTTTTCTCGACTTTGCGCCAGGAAGCATCGTCCCGGAGCACAGCCATCCTCACGAGCAGATCACCTACGTCGTCCAGGGGGCAATGGAGTTTCACCTCGGAGAAAAGACACGAGTGCTGCGCGCCGGTGACGGCGTTTGTGTTCCTTCTGGCACCCTACACAAGGCCGTCATTCTCGATGAACCCACCGTCGCGCTGGATGCGTGGCACCCGGTGCGAGAGGAATACAAGTAGATGTCATCGGAGCATGACGTGATCATCGTCGGCGCCGGGCCGGCGGGGATTTTCGCCGCGCTCGAACTGAGCCGCTGCTCAACCCTGCGTGTGGCGATTTTCGACAAAGGCCCCGCGATCCAGAAACGCCGCTGCCCGGCACGCGAGGGCCGTGGCTGCGCCCATTGCCGGCCGTGCGCCATCATGACCGGCTGGGGCGGCGCCGGCGCGTTCAGCGACGGCAAACTAACCCTCTCGCCAGCCTCTGGCGGTCACCTGGGCGAGTTACTGGGCGAGGCGCAGGCCCGGGCGCTGATCGAGGAGGTGGATCGCGTTTACTTGGAGTACGGCGCGGCTCCGGTCGTCTATGGCGGGCGCACCGACGAATTCGAGGCGCTGGAAAAGCGGGCCGCGCTGGCGGGCCTGCGGCTCATCTCCGTGCCGATCCGCCACATCGGAACCGAGCACAGCGGCGAAATCATGGCGCGGATGCACGACGATCTGGTTGCGCGAGGGGTACACGTTCGCACGCAGACGCCCGTGGCACGAGTGCTGGCCGAAAGCGGTACCGTCGTTGGCGTCGAGACGGAGCAGGGCGAGGTGATCGAGGCTGCGCAGGTGATCATCGCGCCAGGACGGGAGGGCGCCGAGTGGCTCAAGCGTGTCGCCTCCGAGTTGGGGCTGGCGCTCACCTGTAACCCGGTTGACCTGGGCCTGCGGGTCGAACTGCCGGCGACGGTGGTGGAGCCGGTCACCAACCTGCTGTACGAGTTCAAATTCCTGTATTACTCGAAAGCCTTCGATGACCTGGTGCGGACGTTCTGCGTCTGTCCTTACGGCGAGGTCACGCTGGAATATGCCGGCGGCGTTACGACCGTCAACGGCCACTCTTACGCCAACCGCCGCACATCCAACACGAACTTTGCGCTCCTGGTGAGCAAGAGTTTTACCGAGCCATTCGACGACCCTGTGGCCTACGGTCAGTCCATCGCCCGTCTGGCGAACCTGTTGGGTGAAAGCGTCATCGTGCAGCGGCTGGGCGATCTGGAAGCGGGACGTCGTTCCACCCCCGAACGGTTGCGGCGCTCGATCGTCGTCCCCACGCTCGCCAGCGCCACGCCAGGAGACCTGGGGCTGGTACTCCCCTACCGCTACATCGTCAACATCCTGGAAATGCTGCACGCGCTGGACCAGGTGATGCCGGGGGTCTGCTCGCGCCACACGCTACTGTACGGGGTCGAGGCCAAGTTCTACTCCAATCGCCTCAAGTTGACCCCCAACCTGGAGACAGAGGTGCGCGGGCTCTACGCCTGCGGCGACGGGGCGGGCATCACGCGCGGGTTGGTGCAGGCTTCGGCTTCGGGGTTGATGGCGGCGAGAGCGATATTGGGGTAGGCGCGATCTCCAATCGCGCTATGTTGCCTCCCGCGGCTCCGGCAACCCCCGTGTGAGCACATACCCACCCGCGCACAGTCCCAACGTCAGGGCGAACAGCCCGGTGAATCCCATTGCATCCACTACCAGCCCACCCAGGCCAGAGACGATCGTAGCGATCCCCATCAACGTGTTGGAGAAGCCCAGGTACAGCGCTCGCTGCCCCTCGGGCACCAGTTCCAGAAGGAAATTACTGCCCACCAATTCCTGGGCTGGTGCCATCGCCCCCATCAGGAAAAAGAAGGGCAGCGCCAGATAAGGCAGCCATGCCCCGTGCGGTCTAAAGAGCGCCACCGCGCCGACCAGCGCCAGTGCCAGTAGCGCCGTCCCCCCGATCCCCAGGAGCAGCAGCCGGAGCACCAGCCGGTTGCCACGTCGGTCGCTCAGCCGTCCCCACGGCAGGTTCAGGGCCAGGTAGGAGGCAAGACGGACGCCAACGTAGAGCCCGACCATTCCGGCCGGCGCACCGAGCACGTTCTTGGCGTAGACGGCGTAGAAGGGAATCGCCATCCCCGCGAGTGCCAGCGCGAGCCGAATGAGCATATAGCGCCGGTAGACCCGGTCCGTCCGCCACAGCCGTCCGGCCCGGCGCAACTGCTCGCCCACCGTCGCCGGACCCGAGGCTACCACACCGGGAGGCTCACGCACCAACGAAAAGGCCATCATGCCCAACGCGATGGTGATGCAGTACAACACGAACAGCAGCGCGTGCCCGCGTGGAAACGGCAGGCCGGGGTGATTGAGAATAACCTTGAGAATCCAGGCAGCGTTCAGTCCCAGCAGGCCACCCAACAACTGCCGCCAGGCAAAGTAACTCCCGCGCCGTCGGGCGGGGATCGTCTTGGCGACTACGTCGAAGGCCAGCCCCCCCAGACCCGAAGTCAGGCGGGCCAGGAGGTACAAAACGAAGAAGCCGGCCAGCAAGATGTGCGGGTCATCCACGAAGCACACGGTCCCTGCAAGCAGAAGCCAGGCCACCACACGCACGGCGGCAGAGGCGATGTAGCCGGGCATCTTGCGCGGGAGGTGCTGGACGCGGGCGGAGATAAAGACCTGCGGCAGGAACCAGCCTGCATCGCCCAGCGGCGCGACCAGCCCGATCAGCAGGTTCGAAGTCAACTGGCTCACGAACCCGGTGAGCACGAGCGAGGTCAATCAACGCCTCGGCAAAGTGGAAGAGCGTGCCGTTGACGACGCCGAGCAGAAAACTGCGCCGCACCTCGCGGGGATGTTGTTCCACAACTTCGCCAGGCTCCAGCATCGTAACTATTCAGGGCCGATTGAGATCGCCCTCTTCAGGCGCTTCGCGCCACGTGTCGGCCTGCGCCGACACTCTATATCAGGTGTAACAGCAGGGGTCGGCAAAGGCCGACCAATGGCCTGTGACCCAAAAAGGACTTCCAGTCACCGCTGAGTAGTTACCTCAATACGTTGTGTGGTAGCCTGGGGCATCGGCTCTCACCTTCTATGAATTGCCGTTGCTCTGCTATCATTGTAGCACATTTGGACTTGATGGCAACTTGTCGTTCGACCGGTCAGGCATCGTTGCCCGATTGACAGAACCCTCCACCTGTCGTATAGTAGGCCACACCATACGCATCACGTATCACGTTTCACACCTCACGCACGGAGTCACCTATGGAACTTGGCACCGTCCGTCAAATAGATATTGACCAGGAGATGCAGGTCGCTTACCTGGACTATGCGATGAGCGTCATCGTCGCGCGCGCCCTCCCCGACGCCCGCGACGGCCTCAAGCCCGTCCAGCGCCGCATCCTCTATGCCATGCACGACCTCGGCCTGCGCCCCGACGCCCCCTACAAGAAATCCGCCCGTATCGTCGGCGAGGTGCTCGGCAAGTACCACCCGCACGGCGATATGGCCGTCTATGAAGCGATGGCGCGTATGGCGCAGGATTTCACCATGCGTTGCCCGCTGGTGGACGGCCAGGGCAACTTTGGCTCGATTGACGGCGATAGCCCCGCCGCGATGCGCTACACCGAGGCCCGCCTGGCGCCCATCGCCGTAGAAATGCTGGCCGACCTGGACAAGGACACGGTGGATTTCGTCCCCAACTTTGACGACACGCTGCAAGAGCCTTCCGTCCTCCCGGCCGCCATTCCCAATCTGCTGGTCAACGGCGCCGCCGGCATCGCTGTCGGTATGGCGACCTCTATCCCGCCCCACAACCTGGGCGAGGTGTGCGACGCGCTCATCTACCTGCTCGACCGCTGGCGCAAACTGGACGACGTGAGCACCGAAGACCTCATGCGCTTCATCCAGGGGCCGGACTTTCCTACCGGAGGGCTGGTTTACCGGCGGATGGGCGAGGATGGGGAGGACGCCATCGCGCACGCCTATGGGCAAGGGCGCGGCAAAATCATCGTGCGTGCCCGCGCCCACGTCGAAGAGATGAGCCGCGCGCGCCACCGCATCGTCGTCACCGAACTCCCCTACCAGGTCAACAAGAGTGGCTTGGTCGAACGCATCGCCGAACTGGTGCGCGAAGGGCGCGTTGAGGGCATCACCGACCTGCGCGACGAATCCGACCGCAGCGGCATGCGGCTCGTCATCGAGGTCAGCCGCACCGTCGAGCCGCAGCAAGTGTTGAGCGATCTGTTCAGGCACACCCAGATGGAGACCACCTTCAGCCTGATCATGCTCGCGCTGGTAGATGGCGAGCCGCGCCTCCTGACGCTCAAGAAAGCATTGCTGACCTACCTGGATCACCGCCAGGTCATCGTCACCCGCCGCAGCCAGTATGAACTGGCGCGTGCCAAAGAGCGTGCCCATATCCTGGAAGGGTTACTCATCGCGCTCGACTATCTGGACGAGGTCATCGCCATCATCCGCCGCTCGCAAACCACCGATAGCGCACGGGTCAACCTGCGCAGGCGTTTCAAGTTGAGCGAGGCGCAGGCCCAGGCGATCCTCGACATGCCGCTCAAGCGGCTGGCTGCGCTGGAACGCCGCCGCATCCAGGACGAATACAAGGAAAAGAAGGCGCTCATCCGCCACCTGGAGGCGCTCTTGAAAAGCCCGCAGAAAATCCGCGACGTGGTGCGCGAGGAACTGCTGGCGGTCAAGGCGCGCTATGCAACCCCGCGCCGCACACAGGTGATGGACGCCGGCAGGAAGGTACTCACCGCCGCCGATCTCATCCCCGACCTGCCGGTGTGGGTGGCGGTGAGCGGGAGCGGGCTGGTGGCCCGGATGCCTGACGACGGCTCGCCCGTGCAGGTGCCCTCGCGTCCTCAAGACGCACCGATGGCACTCCTGGCTGCCTCGACCCGCGACACGCTCTACCTCTTCGCCGCAGATGGCCGTGCGGTCGCCTTCCCCGTCCATCAACTGCCGGAGGGGGTAGCCTGGGAGGGCGCCGGCACCCATTACGCCGACCTCACCCCGTTGGGACGGCGCGACACCGTCGTCGCCGCCGTGGCGATCCCGCCAGGCAGGGGCGAGGCATCCTCCGGCCCAGGCATCCAAGAGCACGAGGCAAGCCCTTACCTGTTCCTCGCCACGCAACGGGGGGTTGTCAAGCGCGTCGCGCTGGCCGATCTCCCCGGTGTGAGCAGCGAAGCGTTCACCGTCATCGGCGTGGACGAGGGGGATGCGCTGATCGGCGCGGCGCTCACGAGCGGGGAGGATGAGGTACTGCTGGTAACCTATGCAGGGCAGGCGATTCGTTTCAAGGAGAGGGAAGTGCGCCCGATGGGACTGGCGGCGGGCGGCGTCATGGGTATCAAACTAGGCACAGGCGACCGCGTCGTGGCGCTCGCGGTGACCCGGCCACGATCCGACCTGCTGGTGGCGACGGAAGATGGCAAGGCCAAGCGTAGCCCGTTGACCGAGTACCCCACCCAGGGCCGTCACGGGCAGGGCGTCGTCACCGCGCGCCTGGCCGACGATGTGGGGGTGGCCGGCGCCGGCGTGGTGCAATCCGATAGCACCGTGGTGCTGGTGACCGAGAGAGGGGCAGCCAAGACGATCCGCGCCCGTTCGGCCCCGCGCATGGGCCGCCCCACGCAAGGGCAAAAGGTCATCTCTTTGCGCAAAGGCGACCGGCTCCACGCCGTGCTGTGTCCGGCGGAGCGCGCGGGTTCGTAGGCCCCTGTGCGTCATTCGGGGGTACATCTGCCTGGATTCGCACGTCTATCAATTATCGGGTATAATTGTAACTACCCAGGCAGATAATCATCGAAAGGCTGCCAGGACGATTTCGCCAACCCGCACCAGCCTAAAAGAGCCGGTGCTGGATCGGAGCGAATACCCAGCATCGCCCGTCCACGGCGGTGCGGCCAAAAAACCAGACCAGCCTGGGTAGTTATGTATAATTTATGGAGGGGTGAGAAGTATGGCAAGTATGGAGACCGTAACCATCCGGCTGCCTCGAACGATCTATCGCAGACTTGAGCGTACAGCAGCAGTGATCAATCAGCCTGTTGACGCTGTGCTCTTACAAAGTATCCGCGGCAATATCCCCCCCTCGCCGGAGGATGCGCCACCCGAGCTTCGAGATGAACTGGCTGCACTGCTCAACTTGAGCGACGACGATCTGTGGGCAATCGTCAAGAGCACACTCGATCCTCAGCAATGGCAACAGCATCAGCGTCTATTGCAAAAGAACGCCGATGGTACTCTTAGCGAACGGGAACGGCGTGAGTTGGAGGATCTCCGCGCGGAAACTGACCGATACGTTCTCCGCAAATCCTTCGCGCTCGCATTTCTAAAGTGGCGCGGGTATTCCCTCCCCCTCAATGCCTGAGCCAACCGCATCCCGGCGTAAGAATATCCCACTGCGATGGCGCCAGCAGGCCGCCGAATGCGCGGGACACCGCTGCAGCTATTGTCGCAGCCCCGAACTGGTTGGCATTCCAATGGTCGTTGACCACGTGATTCCTCGGAAAGCAGGCGGCGTCACCGAGCCGGATAATCTTGCCCTGGCCTGCTACCGCTGCAACGAGTTCAAGGGCGCTCGTGTGGACGCAGCAGATCCCCAGACAGATGTGACTGTTCCTTTGTTCAACCCCTGTACACAGGAGTGGCACAAGCATTTCGCCTGGAGTGACGATGGTCTGTACATCATCGGGCGAACTGCGGTGGGCCGAGCTACCATTGAAGCGCTACGACTGAACAATGATTGGCTGATACACGCACGCCGGATTTGGGTCAGCGCAGGATTGCACCCACCGCTGGAATAGTCCTATCACTGCCCGCCGAGATCGCAGTCGAGACCATCCGCGCCCGTTCCGCCGCACGTATGGGCCGCCCCACCCAAGGGCAAAAGGTCATCTCATTGCGTAAGGGCGATCGCGTGCGCGTGGCGTTGTGCCCGGCGGAGCGCGCCGGTTCGTAGGTTCCTATACTTCCTTCACCTGTGCTATAATATACTCGAAATGGATCGTAGCACTTTCGAGCGCCTGGTGGCCGAGGCATTGGATAGCCTGCCCGCCGAGTTCCGTGAGCGCCTTGATAACGTCGAGGTCATTGTCGAAGACTGGCCTGACGCGGAGACGTTGCGGCTCGCCGGCGCGCGTCGCCGCACGGACCTGCTGGGCTTTTATCACGGCGTCCCACAGACGCACCGCACCCGCAACTATGGCCTGGTCCTGCCCGACAAGATCAGCATCTACCAACGTCCCATCGAGATGCATTGTCGCACGATGGTAGAAGTACGCAGGACGATCCATCGAGTCCTCCGACACGAGATCGCCCATCACTTTGGCATCGGCGACGAAAGGCTGCAGGAAATCGGGGCATACTGACTCCTTCTCCGGTCGAAAGACGGCTCGGCATAACGAAACTGTAACGCATTGCTAACACTGCTCGTCAAGAAGAAAGGTATAATAGTACCGGAGGAAGCGTGGCCGGAACCGGAAGCCATCTGCCATATCCTAACGTGGATGCCTTGCGAGGCGCCTTTCCGGTCGTCAAGCATTGCACCTACCTTGATCACGCCGCCGTGTCCCCGCTACCCGATCCGGTGCGGGCTGCGATGTCCAAGTACGTCGCTGACCGTGGCGTGATATTTGGCCGCAAGCCTCGTTACGAACACGTGTCCGATGACCTGCGCGCAGTGCTGGCCTGGCTGATCAACGGTACGCCTGAGGAAATTGCCTTCGTGCAGAACACCAGCGAGGGGCTTAACATCATCGCCAACGCGCTGCCGCTCCAACCCGGTGACAACGTCATATTCTGCGACATGGAATTCCCGGCCAACGTCTACCCCTGGATGAACCTCCAACGCCGCGGGATTGAGGCGCGCTGCATCCCGCATGACGGCGGCGGATTGACCGTCGAGGCAGTGGAGAAACACGCCGACGAGCACACCCACGTCGTGGCTGCCAGTTCGGTCGAATTCCTCACCGGCTTCAGGAACGACCTTCAGGCATTGGGGGCCTGGTGCCGGGAGCATGCGGCCTACTTCGTCGTAGATGGCATTCAGTCGGTGGGCGCAGCCGTGTTAGACGTTCGGGCCTGCCGGATTGATTTCCTGGCATGTGGCGCTCCTAAATGGCTGATGGGCCCCGAAGGCCAGGGCTTCATCTACTGCCGCCAGGAACTGCTGGACACGCTCGGCCTGCCTTTTGCCGGCGCCCTGAGCGTCGTCGGCGGGGACGATCCGTGCAACTACCGCAGATACAACCTGGATCCCCTACCGGACGCCCGCCGCTTCGAACTCGGCACCCCGAATATCGTCGGCCAAGTTGGGCTGTTGGCAGCAGTGCGCTTCCTGATGGAGATCGGCATCTCGGTCATCGAACGCTGGACATTACACCTGACCGATCTGCTGATCGAGGACCTCCAGCGGCGCGGCTACAAGATTGCCAGCAATCTGGACCCTCGCCACCGTTCAGCCATTGTCTCGTTCAGCGTCCCCGGAGATGTAGACGAAGCCTACCGGAAGTTAGTGGATGCCAGGATCGTGGTTTCCCGGCGCGAGCAGTACATCCGCGTTTCGCCGCACTGCTACAACACGGCAGACGAGATCGCTCACCTGGGTCAAACGCTTGGCGACGCCCACTGACAGAGCAGAATATAGAGGAGTATGGATATGGTACGGCAAATGGAAACTGCTTCATCCTCACCGCAGACCTTCTTTCCCCGCCTACCCGCGTCGGTCAAAGACACCGGGCTGGGCTTGGGATTCTTGACCGACCTGGCGCTCAAGATACTGTATTTCGAGGGCAGCCTTACCGGCTACGAACTGGCCGAACGCATGAAACTACCCTACCCGGGCGTGGTTGACCAGGTGCTCGAGTTTCTGAAACGCGAGAAACTGTGCGAAGTGAAAGGGGCCGGGGGGTTCGCAGAGGCCACCTATCAGTATGCTATCGCCGATAAAGGCCGTGTGATGGCACGCGAGGCGCTCAACCGCAGCCAATATGCTGGCCCTGCGCCGGTAACGTTGGATGCCTACGCCGACGCGGTCCGCCGTCAGCCGTTAGGTAAAATCGTCGTCCACCAGCGTACTATGCGTCAGGCGCTCTCTCACCTGGTCATCGGTGAGGATACCTTCGCCCAGTTGGGCCCGGCGGTCAACTCGGGGCGCTCCGTGTTCCTCTTCGGGCCGCCTGGCAACGGCAAGACCGCTATCGCCGAAAGTGTCGGTAAGATGATCCTGGGGGAGGCCATGTACATCCCGTACGCTGTCGAGGTCGGCGGGCAGGTCATCCGTGTCTTTGACTACGTCAACCACTCGCTCGCCGAAGACCCATCCGCAACCCCTCCCCGTGGCCACGATCCGCGCTGGGTGCACATCCACCGGCCCGTCATCGCCACTGGCGGCGAATTGACCCTGGAGACCCTCGACCTGGTGTACGACGAGAACAACAAGTACTACGAGGCCCCCTTCCAGATGAAAGCCAATGGCGGGATGCTCCTGATTGACGACTTTGGCCGCCAGCAGGCCCGCCCACGTGACCTGCTCAACCGTTGGATCGTGCCCCTGGAGAAGCGTGTTGACTATTTGACCCTCCACACGGGCCGCAAGATCGAAGTCCCATTCGACGTACTGATCGTTTTCTCGACCAACCTGGCCCCGCGCGACTTGGTGGACGAAGCCTTCCTCCGGCGCATCCGGCACAAGATCGAGATCAGAGATCCCTCCTGGGACGAGTACCGCGAGATCTTTCGCCGCGTGTGCCAGGATCGGGGCGTGCCCTACGACGACCGCGGGCTGGCCTACCTGATCCAGGAACATTACCTCAAGCCCAACCGGCCCAGGCGAGCCTGTCATCCCCGCGATATCGTTGACCAGTTGATTGACATCGCCCGCTATCTGAACGTTCCGCCCACGCTGAGCAAGGACTTGATTGACCGCGCCTGCAACGCCTACTTTGTCGAAATATAAGTGCGCCAACATCGCCCACCGTGGAGCCAGTAAGGCCGCGCCCCCCAACACACTGGCCGCCTTCATCAAGGCCGCAGAGTTGGGCGCCGATGGGATCGAATTCGATGTGCACCTCTCGGCCGACGGCGTGCCCGTTGTCATTCACGACTTCACCGTAGACGCCACCACCGATGGCCACGGGTGCGTCGCCGACCTGACGCTGGCGCAATTGAAGGCGCTCGACGCAGGCTCCTCCTTCGACTCGGCCTTCGCCGGCGAGCGCATCCCTACGCTGGCAGAGGTGTTGGACGCTGTGGGGGATCGCTTGCTGCTCAACGTCGAACTGAAGAGCACCAGCATCCACGACAGCGGCCTGGAACGCACCGTACTTGGCCTGATCGAGCAGCACGGGGCAAGCGACCGCGTGCTCATTTCCTCGTTCAACCCCTTCTCGCTGCGGCGGGTCAGGAGGCTTGCCCCCCACATTCCCCTGGGCCTGCTGTATGCACCTGACCTGCCCCTGCCGCTGCGCCGCGCGTGGCTGGCGTTCCTGGCCCCTCACGAGGCGCGTCATCCCGAACACACGATGGTAAACGCGCGCTACATGTCTTGGGCGCGGAAACGCGGCTACCGGGTGTACACCTGGACAGTGGACGAGCCGGACGAGATGCATCGCCTGATCGCGCTGGGCGTTGATGGCATCATCACCAATGTTCCCGACATGCTACATCGAGTGCTTGATGAGACAGCCCCTTGAAGGAGAGAACAAAACAATGAGTATCTCAATTGCATCATACTCGTTTCACGGACTGCTGAAAGAAGGCAAGATGGACGTGTTCGGCTACCTGGAATCCTGCAAGTATCGCTACGGTCTCCAGTCAGCAGACATCTGGAATGGCATGTTCCCCAGCACAGACGAAGATTTCCTGCGCAAGGTCAAGGACGCCCTGGATGAACGTGAACTGGCGCTTGCGAACCTGTGCGTGGACGGGCCGCACATCTGGGCCGACGATCCCGCCGAGCGAGAGAAGAACTATCGGGACGCACTGGCCTATTTGCACGCTGCCGAGGTGCTGGGTGCCAGGACGATCCGCATTGATGCAGGCGGCCAGGGGGAAGTGTTTACCGAAGAGCAGTTCGACCTGATCGTCAGGCGGTACAGAGAGTATGCCCAACGCGCTTACGATAACGGCTACAAGGTGGGGCCGGAGAACCATTGGGGGCCTGAGGTTGTGCCGGCCAACATGAAACGCATTTGCGAAGCAGTGGACCATCCCGCCTTTGGGGTCCTCTTGCACTTTCGCGGCAACGAGGGTGACAGGGTGATCGCGCCATGGGCCATACATACCCACATCCCCTTCCAGATCGTCGAGACCTCTCTGGTCGAGAGCATGACCATGCTTCGAGACGCCGGCTACAGCGGCTACTGGGGTGTGGAACACCATTCCGGGCAGAATGAGTACACAGAGGTCGCCATCCAGGTCGCCAAGGTGCGCGATGTACTGGAGAAGTGGAGATTGGGGAAGTAGGGAGAGGCCAGTGAACAGGGATGGGGGAATCCCGCTCCCTGCTCTTCGATTGCCGACTCTTGAATTGATATGCCGCCTGCCCCACGCGATTACCACCGCCGCCCGCTACATATTGCTCTCGTCCTTACCGACGTGTTGGGACGCATCCCCCCGCTGGCCCTGATCCCCGCCTGGCTCTCTCTCGCTGCGATCTCGTCGTGGCCGTGGACGGGAGCATCCCCGACGCTTGCTCTCACGGTTGCAGCGGTCTCGCTGGCATTTATCGCGGGTGATGGAGCCGCGCTGGCGCTCCTGCCCCGCCTGGGACGTTCCTTCGGCCCCGTCACTCCGCCGTTATTGGGGCTGGCGCTGGTGCGCACGGGGCTTACCCTTACGGTTGGGTGGCTGTGGGCCGGCTGGCCGGGTCTGGCCGCGGATGTCGCGTTGAACCTCGCCGTTACCCTCGTGGTCGTCTATGCCCTCTGGGTGGAACCCTTTCGCATCAGGGTCACGCAGGCCATGTTGCGCTCTCCCAAACTGGATGGCGCCACCCCGCTGCGCCTCTTGCACATCAGCGACCTGCACGTCGAGCGCATCACGCCACGCGAGCGCCGCCTGCTCCGTCTGGTCGAGGAACTGGCCCCGGACGTCATCGTCATCACCGGCGACTATCTTAACCTCTCGGCAGTACACGACCCCCAGGCCCAGGCCGAAGCACATGCCCTTTTGGCACGCCTGTGCGAGATCGCGCCCGTGCCCATCTACGCCATCACCGGCAGCCCGCCGGTAGACCCCCCTGAAGTGGTGCCGGCCATTTTCGCGGGCCTGCCTATCACCTGGCTATTGGACGAGGTCGCGGAGACGCGCATCCACGGACACACCTTGCGTCTGGTGGGATTGTGCTGCACCTGGGACCGCGGCGTGGATGGGCCGCGCCTGCGCCGTCTGCTGGAGAGCCGGAATGATGGCCCGTTCACGCTGCTCCTCTATCACTCCCCCGACCTGATGCCGGAGGCGGTCGAGTTGGGCGTGGACCTGTACCTCTGCGGCCACACGCACGGCGGGCAGATCCGCATGCCGCTGTTCGGCGCCTTCATCACCAGTTCCGAGTTCCGCAAACGTTACGAGATGGGCCGCTACCAGGAAGGCAGCACGACCCTGTACGTGAGCCGCGGGTTGGGCATGGAGGGCATGGGCGCCCCGCGCGCCCGCTTTCTGTCTCCGCCGGAGATCGTGGTGTGGACCCTGTCAGCATAGGCACCCCTGCTTGCTCACCCCCGCCGCTGTGCTATAATCTCACGTGAAATGGCCGACTATGGCGAAGCCCTGACCGAACGAGAGATCGAGATCCTGCAGATGGTGGCGACTGGCGTCACCAATCGCCGGATCGCCTACCGCCTGGGCATCAGCACCAACACCGTCAAGGTGCACCTGCGCAACATCTTTACCAAGTTGGGCGCCGAATCGCGTACCGAGGCGACGATGATCGCCGTGCGCGAAGGTTGGGTGACCGTGGGAAACGGGCAGGTCGCATTGGAGACCGCCGTGGCTACACCTCAAGTCCCCACGATTGCGCCATTGCCCCCGTTGCCCTGGTCCAGGCGGATCGCCCTGATCGTCGCCCTGGTGCTCGTGGTGACCGCAGTTGCCGTAACCTGGCCGCAGAGCAGGCCGCAGACCGGCGTCACGCAGGCCCTCCCGCTGCCTCCGCTAGGGCAGAGCGGCTCGATCGTAGCAGAGAGCGGAGAATCCTCTTGGCGCGAGCGAGCGCAAATGCCCACCCGTCGTGCATACCTGGCGCTCGCCGCTGTCGAGGGACGCATCTTTGCCATCGCCGGCCAGACCCCGGAAGGGACCACCGCCGCGGTCGAGATATACGATCCCCAAGGCGATCTCTGGACGCGGGGCAGCGACAAGCCCACCTCTGCCACCTACGTCGCAGCCGCCGCGATCGGGACGGACGTGTACATGCCCGGTGGTTGCGACGCCGCCGGTGTGCCTGCCCAGACGGTCGAGGTCTATGACACACAGGCCGACTCCTGGCGCCAGGTCGCTCCGCTGCCACAACCGCGTTGCGCCTACGCGCTGGCGGAATGGCAAGGCAAGATATATCTCTTCGGCGGGTGGGACGGTGCGCGCTATACCGCCGAAGTGTACATCTACGATCCCCAAACGGACGCCTGGAGTACAGGGACGCCGATGCCCGCCGTGCGCGGCTTTGCGGCAGCCGCCGCCTTGGGCAATCGCCTCCACGTCGTAGGCGGCTACGACGGCGAGCGCGAATTGACCACCTGCGCCGTCTACGAACCAGAAGGAGATATGTGGGCAACTTGCGCGCCGCTGACGGTGGGACGCGGCGGGCTGGGGCTGGTAACCGTGGGCGGCCAACTGTACGCGATCGGCGGCGGCGGATGGAGCAGTTATCTCGGCTTTGGCGAGCGTTATAACCCGGTTGACGATGCCTGGAGTCCGGTCGAGACACCCCTGGTGGGCGAATGGCGTGGCCCAGGCGTCGTCGCGCTCGAAGAAATCGTCTACGCCATCGGTGGCTGGAGCGACGATTATCTGAGCCTGAACCAGACCTACGAGCCGCTTCCCTTCCGTGTCTTCATCCCGGTGAGTGGCCAACGGTAAGCCGCGTGAGACGTTGAGATGGCCCACCCAGACCGGATCCTGATCGTAGACGACGATCCTGCAATGCGCGAGTTGTTACGCGAATGTCTCGCGCCGCTGGGATACGACCTCGCGTTCAGCAACAGCGGCCAACAGGCCCTGGAATTGCTCGCGGCCGCGCCCTTCACCGTGGCGATCCTCGACCTGATGTTGCCCGATCTCAGCGGGACCGAGATGCTGCGACGCATCCGTGAACGCAGGCCCGAGATCGAGATCATCGTGCTCACCGGCTATGCCTCACTGGAGACCGCGATCGAAGCCCTGCGCTCGGGCGCCTGCGACTATGTCACCAAGCCCTTCGACGCACACACCATTCAGATCACTGTGCGGCGAGCCGTGGAGAAATCCCGCTTCCGCAGTCGCCTGGCTGCATTGAATCGCGCCACGCAGGCGATGATCGCCACGCTCGACCCCGACGAAGTGCTGGCGTTGGCAATGGCTGAGGCGCGCACGATGTTGGAGGCCGAAGCGACGGCCATCTTTCTGTTCGAGAGCGCCGGCCACGCACTCCGCCTGGCTGCGGCTGCCGGTGCTGCTTCCAAAGTCCCTATCGGCGCCCGCACACCGGTGGAAGCGGGTATTGCTGGCTGGGTGGCCCGCAATGCGCAACCGGTGCTGGTCGGCGACGCGCAAAGCGACCTCCGCTACGACCATCGCCTGGATGGACTTGCCGGGCCTGACACGCGCGCGCTCCTGGCGGTGCCCCTCAAGTACCGGGGTGCCGTCATCGGCACCATCGAGGCAGTCAACAAGGCCAGCGGCTTTGACGAGCACGACCTGGAACTCTTGAGCACGCTGGCGGGTTCGACGGCCATCGCCATCGAGAACGCACGCCTCTACCAGGCAGAGCGCGAACTGCGCAAGTTGGTGGAACAATCGCAGACACAACTGGTGCAGACCGAAAAACTGGCCGCCACTGGCCGGCTGGCCGCGTCGCTGGCGCACGAGATCAATAACCCGCTCCAGGCCATTCACAACAGCCTGCAACTGATCCTCTCGTTCCAGTTGGAAGCCGACGAACAACGCGAGTACCTCCAGATCGCCGAAGAAGAGATCGAGCGGCTGATGGGCCTGGTCGCCAGCATCCTCGAGTTCGCGCGCCCGTCACAACAGGAGATGCGCACGACGAACGTGAACGAGGTCATCGAGCGCGTGCTGGCGCTCACCGGCAAGTACCTCCAGCACCGGCGCGTCGCGGTCCGGCGCGACCTGGCCCCAGATCTCCCGCAGATGCTGGCCGCGCCCGACGAATTGGAACAGGTCTTTCTCAACCTGGTGCTCAACGCCGTAGACGCTATGCCCGAAGGCGGTAACCTGCGCATCGCCAGCCACCTGGCAGCGGATGGCCGTCTGGCTATCGTCTTCTCTGACACTGGACACGGCATTGCCCCCGAACTTCTCGCTCACATCTTCGAGCCGTTCTTCTCGACCCGTGAGGGCGGCACCGGCCTAGGGCTGACCGTCAGTTACAACATCGTGCAACGGCATGGGGGAGAGATCACGGTGCAGAGCACGATAGGAGAGGGAACGACGTTTACCGTGTGGTTGCCGGCACCGGCGGAACAGAACGCAAAGCGTAAAACGTAAGGGGCCCTTACGTTTTACGTTTTACATTTTACGTCATGCCTACTCAACCAGCATCCGTTTCCCCAGGCGCTCATATCCTTGTCGTAGATGACGAATCGGCCACGCGCCACACACTGGCCGACCTGTTCACGCGCATGGGCTATCAGGCGACAGAGGCCGCCTCTGGCCCGGCGGCGCTGGAACTGATCGCCCGCCGTCACTTCGACCTGGTGATCCTCGATCTGAACATGCCAGAGATGGACGGCAGCGAGGTGCTAAAGGCCGCACGCCCGCTGGCGCCGGACACGGTGTTCATCATCCTGACGGCCTATGGCACGCTGGACTCGGCGATTGTTGCCATCCGTCATGGCGCGTTCGACTACCTGCTCAAGCCCAGCCCGGTGAAAGAGATCGTGCGCGCCGTCGAGACCGGGTTGGTCGAGCGACAACGGCGGCTCAGCCGCGAAGAACCGGTCGCCTTACTGGAGCGGGCGCTGGATAGCCTCAAGGCTGCGCGGCGCGTGCCCGTCCCTTCCGCCGAACGTTTTCTGCAAGCGCCCGACCTCACCGTAGACACCCTGCGGCGGTTGGTCCTGGTGCGCGGGCAACCGGTCGAACTGACTGCTACCGAGTTCGACATCCTGGTCTACCTGCTGCGTCACCGTGAGCGCGTCGTCTCCTGTCGTGAGTTGGCCGCCCATCTGCGCGACTACGACATGGATGAGCGCGATGCACGCGTACTGCTGCGTGCACACATTCACCGGCTGCGCCGCAAGGTAGAGCGCGACCCTGCCCATCCTACGCTCATCCGCGCCGTGCGCGGAAGCGGCTACGTCTTCGCAGGATAAGGCCCCACTCTTTTCTCATCCCCCTGGCGCATCTGAAACCCAATTGCACGCCATTTGGAATTCTCTTGGAACCCACAAATAAGCCGTCCTGTGCTACACTGGCAATCGAGCACGAGGACATACTATGGTACCCCGACATATCCTAATCGTAGACGACGAGCCCCGCGTGGCTTTCT
Source organism: Anaerolineae bacterium (assembly GCA_034432855.1). Lineage (GTDB taxonomy): Bacteria > Chloroflexota > Anaerolineae > B4-G1 > B4-G1 > DAOUBA01. The sequence continues at coordinate 18,627 of DAOUBA010000166.1, forward strand.
TTCTGAGCAAGGCGTTGGAGCGCGCCGACCACGAGTATAAAGTCAGCATCGCCCACTCCGGCGAAGAAGCGCTCGAGGCGCTCAATCGCTCGCAGGTGGATCTCCTCATCACCGATCTACGCCTGCCGGGCATCAGCGGGCTCGAACTGATGCGCTGGGTACGAGCATCCAGCCCCAGAACGCGTGCCATCCTCATCACCGCCTACGGGAACGACGAGGTCGAAGCGGAAGCCCGCCGCCTGGAGGCATACCGCTACATCACCAAGCCCTTCAGTGTGGAGCACTTTACCCAGGCAGTGCAAGAGGCGCTACGCGAGGCTGCCAGTCGGCCTGGACTCGTCGTGCTCTCCGACGAAGCCTTTGAGGCCATCACGCGGCAACTGGAGACCCTGCGCAGCGAGATCGGTGCCCGCTGCATCTTGCTGGCCGACATGCTGGGCCAACGCCTGGTAGAGGTCGGAGTCACCGAAGGGTTGGACACTTCTACGCTGCTGTCGCTCCTGGCCGGGGGCTTTGCCGCCACGTCAGAATTGGCGCGGCATTTTGGCAGCGGCAAAGCGGCCAATCTCAACTTCCACGAGGGCACGCGCTACGAGATCTACTCGGCCACCGTGAGCGATGAGCTCTTCCTGGCCATGGTCTACGACCGCAGGGTGCAGGCCAGCCGCATCGGCCTGGTCTGGCTCTACACACGGCGCGCGATCGAGAACCTGCTCTCGGCGATCTCCGCACCTGCCGCCGCGTCGGCCCAGTCGCTGGGCGCAGGTTTTGGCGCCTCCTTGATGGCCGAGTTGGACACGCTCTTTCCCGGCGCTGCGTCTGAGGAGCCGCCCAAGCCCGCCGAGGGGAGGCCGGTTGCGCCTGCCGCGCCAGTCAGCCCTCCCAAGTCCGTCGAGAGGAGGCCGGTTGCGCCCGCTGCGCCAGTCGGCACTCCCGTCGCCCCACCCAGGCCGGACGAGGTGCAGCAGCCTGAAAGCGATGCGGAACAAAAACTGATCAGCCTGGAAGAAGCCATCGCTCGAGGGCTCGTACCACCCGCCTGGAATTCTGGTAAAACCTGATTAAAGGAGGGATTACCGTGCCACCACAACGTATCCTGGTAGTAGACGATGAACCCCACGTCGTCAAATCGTGCGCCAGAATGTTGCAACTGGAGGGTTTTGAGGTCGAGGTCGCCATCAGCGGCGCCGAGGCGCTGGCGCTCTACCGCGATCGCCTTTTTGACCTGGCGCTCGTGGATCTCAAAATGCCCGATATGGATGGGCTGCAACTGCTGGCTGCGCTCAAAGAGCACGATCCCAAGGCGGTTGTGGTCATCTTTACCGCGTACGGCACCAAGGAGAGCGTGGTCGAGGCGTTGCGGTTGGGGGCGCGCGAGTTTTTGGAGAAGCCACTGGACGCCAAGACCCTGGTAGCCACAGTGCGGCGCATTCTGGATCGAGCGGGCGAAGCCATCGTGCACGGCAACCTGCGTAGTATGAGCCTGCCTGGCATCGTCCAGATCAACTGTACCGAACGCAACCAGGCCCGCCTGCGCATCCGGCACGACGGAGAGGAAGGTCACATCTTCTTCGCCGACGGTGAGGTCGTCCACGCCGCAGTAGGCTCGCGGGTTGGAGAAGAGGCGGTCTATACCATGCTGGCCTGGGAAGATGGGGACTTTGACCTAGAGATGGATGTCCCGGCGCCACGACGCACCATCACCACGGGCTGGTCCGGCCTGCTCCTGGAAGGAATACGCCGTCTGGACGAGAGGACAGTTGGGTTGGAGGAATTACAGGAGATCGAAAAAGAGGGGGTGACGGACGAGATGATCCAGGATCTGACCAAGGCGCTGGCAAAGATCGAAGGGGTAACCGGGGCGGTCATCGCCGCCCGCGATGGCATCGTGCTGACGCACGAACTGGAGGGCGATCCCGAAAAGGAAGGGGCGGTGGCGGTCTTTGTAGGAAACGCGGCCAGCCAGGCCGGCGAGATCATCGGCCTGGGCCGGTTCGAGTGGGGCACGGTGGTCGTCGGCAAAGAGACTACACTGGTGCTGGAGCAGCCCGACTACTATGTGGGCCTGCGTCTGGGGGAACGGGCTTCGCCCGCTATCGTGGCCTCCAGAGCAGAAGCAGTGTTGAAAGAGAACGGAGTGAGGTGATATGGAAGAGATCCTGAGAGACGTCAATGCCGTGGTGGGAGTGACCGGCTCATTCGTGTGCGACGACGAGGGCCGCGTGCTGGCACAGGCATTGCCGAACGTCTTCGACGCCGAGATGCTCTCGCCCGTCGGGCGTACGCTGGCCCAGACCATTGCCGGGCTGGAGACCACCAACCGCCGCAAGGTCGGTGACATTGACTTGCTCTACGAACAGGGCCGGCTGATCGTCAAGAACCTGGGGGATGGCTGCCTGTGTGTCCTGTGCGTGCGTCGCATCAACGTGCCCTTACTCAACCTGACGGCCAACGTGGCGGCCAGGAAACTGAGCGAGAGAATCAAGGAGTCCAGGTCCGCCGTGGCACGGGCACCAATGTCCCGAGCAGTGCCCGAGCCTGAACTCGCAGCGGCACCGGCGGCCGCGGCGCCACCGACAGAAGCCGCTGTTCAGGCCGAACCACAACCGGAGGAGCCGGTCAGGCGAATGACCCGCGCCGAGATCATAGCGGCGACTGTGAGGGGCCGCTGAAAAATAAGCGTTGGCGTGAAGCGGCAAAATGAAGACAAGCGTTGTCCTGTCAACGGAAATGGCCGATGAGATCGAACAGGTCCTACTCCGTCTGCAGCGCTCGACCGAAGCCGAGTGCGTCCTGCTCGCCGACATCAGCGGCCAGTTGATTGACGTACACAGCCGGATGCGCGAGGTGGACCCGGTGCTGGTGGCTACTCTGGCAGCCAGCGACATCGCGGCCATGGCCGAACTGTCCCGCCAGGTTGGCGAAGATAGCCCCCGCGGGGCAGTGCTCCACGAAGGCGCGCGCAAAAGCATCTACCTGGTAAACGTGGGCGGCAGCCTCATCCTGATTGTCGTCTTCCAGGCGGAAACGCCCGTGGGCCTGGTACGGCTGATGGCCGGACGTGCGGCGGAGCGATTGCAGGCCCTGGTCGCCAGGTACGAAGAACAACTGGCGAGGCCGCAGACGTTTACTACTGCCGGTTTCCGCACTGCCCTGATGGACGAACTGGAAAAAGCGTTGAATGAACTCCCCGGAAGGCAGTAAGTATGTTCATCAATTGGAAACTGCGCGAGATCAACCTGAAAATCGTCTACTACGGGCCGGCCCTCAGCGGCAAGACGACCAATCTACAGTATATTTATGCCAAGACGTCGCCCAACATCCGCGGCGAACTGGTCTCTCTCAAGACACGCGGCGACCGTACGCTCTACTTCGACTTCCTGCAACTCGAACTGGGGCAGATCGCCGGCCTGAAGCCGCGCTTCAATCTCTACACCGTGCCAGGGCAGGTGTACTACGTTGGCAGCCGCAAACTGGTGCTGCAAGGAGCCGATGGTGTGGTCTTTGTCGCGGATTCGCAGTGGGACCGGCTGAGGGCCAACGTGGAGACCATGCGCGATATGGAAGAAAACCTGCGCGCATTGGGCTGCGATCCGCGTGTCATGCCGCTCGTGCTGCAGTGCAACAAGCGCGATCTGCCCAACGTTGCTCCAGTGCCTCTCATCCAGCAGCAGGTCGGCTGCAATGGCATCCCTTGCTTCGCCTCGTCGGCCATCCAGGGGATTGGCGTCTTTGACACCTTGAAAGCGATCATCAACCTGGTGGTGGCGCAGACCCAGCGGCAACTCTGATCACGCCTTACGCCTTACGCATCTCGCCTCACTCCTCGCAATCCACGTCAACGGGAGCAGCAGACGATGAGCAACGATTCCTCTCAGCCGGAACCGATTCCCTTGGGCGAAATCCTGCGCCGGATGCAAGAGTCCGAGCAGTTCAAAGCCGTCGTGCTGGCTTCCGCCGACGGCCTACCCATCGCCACCGCCCCCGTCGGTTACGATAGCGACCTCGCCGCCGCACTGGTGGCCGTGCTGCGCAAGGTCAGCGGCGAAGCACAAAGCCAACTGGGGTTGGCGGAAATAGATGAAGTGGTCGTGCGTAGCCGGGATCGCGTCTCTCTGGTGTGCCGGCGCCTCGACCTCGGAACAGAGGAGTTGCTCCTGGTCGTGATCATCCCGCCGGGCCGTCGCTACCGCCGGGCGACCAATCAGGCGATCGCCGAGATCAAGAGAGCGTTGATGTAGGAGCGAGAGCATTGAGCCAGGAGACTGTCCTGATCGTTGAAGACGACGATGAAACCCGCACCCTGCTGCGCGACGTCGTGCAGGCGCAGGCCGGCTACCGCGTGCTTCTGGCAACCGACGGTCAGACCGGGCTGGAGCGTGCGCTCGTCGAACGCCCGGACGTGATCCTGCTTGACCTGATGTTGCCTCGCCTCTCGGGGTTGGATCTGCTCGAATACCTCCACCGGCAGGGCTCTCACATCCCGGCCATCGTGCTGACCGCTTATTGTTCCGAGCAGGAGATCCTGAAGGCATTTCGCCTGGGGGCCAGAGATTTTCTGCAGAAACCCGTGGTCGTCAAGGAAGTGTTGAACGCCCTCGAGAGGGCCCTGGCGGAGGAGCGCCTACGGCGCGAGCGCGAGAACCTGACGCGGGCGCTGGCACAGGCCAACCAGCGGTTGCAGCAACAGGTGCAGAACTGGGCCACGCTCAACGACATCGCCCAGGCCATCAGTTCCACGCTGGAGGAATCCGAGATCTTCCGGCGTGTGATGGAGAACGTCACCCGTATCCTGCAGGTCGAGGCCTGCTCACTCTTGCTCCTCGATCAGAAGACGAACGAACTAGAGTTCACGGTTACGTTACAGGGAGACACAGCGCGCTATTCTCCCTTTCGCCTCAAGCCGGGCCAGGGCATCGCTGGCTGGGTAGCGCAGCACGGCGAGCCACTCCTGGTGCCCGACGTGAGCCAGGACCCGCGCTTCTACACTCAGATGGACCAGGTTACCGGTTTCCGCTCTCGTTCCATCCTGTGCGTGCCGCTCAAGTCCAGAGAGCGGGTGATCGGCGTGCTCGAGGCGATCAACAAGCGTGGCGAGGCAGGCGATTCACGTTTCACCCAGGCCGACCTGGAACTGCTGACGACGCTGGCCTCGTGGGTGGCGGTGGCGGTAGAGAACGCCTGGCTGAACCGCGCGACGAAAGAGATGGCGGCGGCTGCGGCCTTCAAGCAGGCCGTCACTGCGCTCGCCCACCACATCAATAACCGGCTGATGGCGCTCTCGCTCGAACTGGACGGCCTGGAAATGGAAGGCACGCTTACCCCGCAGGCGCTCAGCGCCCTCACCGCCTCGGCACGCCGCAGCATCCAGGAGATCGCGGCGGTGGTCAAGGCCCTCGACCGGCTGGAGGAACTCCACACCGTGCCCTACGTGGGCAGCACCGAGATGATTGACATCGAGGAACAGCTTCAGGAGCAACTGCGCCTCATCGAGGCACAGCAGCGGTAGCACTCCCTGCGAGCATCCATCCCCCCGGACAGTCCATTCCTTCCACAGACTTACGACGCCCGTCGGCTTGACAGCCTCCCAAGCCCCTGTATAATGTGTATGAATATGATGAACCTGTAGACATCAAAAGGGCTGAAATGCAAACCTATACCAAGCGACTGCAAGTCCTGTTTCCCCCTGCCTTGTTAGACCGCCTCCAGGTGCTGGCCCGCGAGCGGCGAACCTCCGTTGCCGACCTGATCCGCACCGCGGTAGAGCAAGTCTATTTCCCCGACCGCTCTTCTGCCATCACCCCCCTGGACGCCGTGCAAAAACTGGCGGCAATGGCTCTTCCGGTCGCCGATTGGGAGCAGATGGAAGCCGAGTCAACTACCGCGGGATGCGATGAAACTCAGGGTCTTTATTGACGCCAACGTTCCGATGTATGCGGCCGGGGCCGGGCATCCCCTCAAGTCTCCCTGCCTGCGCGTCCTGGAGGTGGCAGCCAGCGGCCCAATCGTCGCCGTGAGCGACGCCGAGGTGCTCCAGGAGATTATGCACTGCTACGCTTCACTGGACAGGCGAGAGCAGGGGGCGGAGGTTGCCGAGTTGTTCCTGCACGTGCTGCAGGACGTACTGCCCGTCACGCGAGAAGATATGGTGCAGGCGCTCGCCCTATACCGCGAGTATCCCCAGGTGCAGGCCCGCGACGCCGTCCACGCGGCGGTGATGCGCAGCCACGGGGTAACAGCCATTGTGACCACCGACCGGCACTTTGACCAGTTCGTGGGGCTGCGGCGAATAGACCCGCTGGATTTCGAGCGGTTTCTGAAGGAGAGCCAGTAAGGAGCAACCAATCTCTTCGTTGACAACTCTACTTATTGTATGATTCATATTGTATGATTCATAGCGAGACCGGTTTCCAATACAGAACTGCGTTGGGCGGCATTAGGACGAACGACATAAAGAAAGGAGTCGGAGAATGGCAGACCTAGTCCAAGTTGAGGGTATCGGCGAGCGCTATGCTCAGAAGCTAGCAGAAGCGGGCATTTCAACAACGCAAGCTCTGTTGACGAAGGGCGCATCCCCCCAGGGGCGCAAAGAGATAGCCGAGAAGGCGGGCATCAGTCAGGAACTGATCCTGCGCTGGGTGAATCACATTGATCTCTTCCGGGTTAAGGGAATAGGTGAAGAGTACGCCGACTTGCTGGAAGCGGCTGGCGTGGACACAGTACCCGAACTCGCTCAGCGAAGTTCTGGGAATCTGTATCAGAAGCTCATTGAGGTTAATCGGGAGAAGAGGCTTGTTCGCCGCCTGCCTTCTGAAACCCAAGTGGCAGATTGGGTTGAACAGGCCAAACAACTCCCGCGCAAGATCACTTATTGACTTGTTGGAGTGCTCACAACAGCCTCTAAACACTCCGTAGAACACTCCGGACACTCTTCGCGACTGGTCGTTCTGACCACGGGGCCAGGAGAGCTTCCATATCTCAGGAAAGAAATGCGGTGAAATGTCAAGGGACAATTTGACCCTCGGAGCGGTGATTTGCAGGCAGGGGGCAATAGACCTGCCCGGCTGATTTTTTGAAAAACGGGCAAGCCTGACAATGGATGTCTC
>DAOUBA010000167.1:0-7580 GCA_034432855.1 Anaerolineae bacterium
GAGACATCCATTGTCAGGCTTGCCCGTTTTTCAAAAAATCAGCCGGGCAGGTCTATTGCCCCCTGCCTGCAAATCACCGCTCCGAGGGTCAAATTGTCCCTTGACATTTCACCGCATTTCTTTCCACCGATCTATCAACTACTCACCTATCAACCTACCATCCCCACTGCACCGCTGTCACGTTCCCCTCGGTGGTCAGTTGGTGCACCATGCCGTCCGAGATGACGAGCAAATACAGGTTGCCCTGGTAGACGACGATCAACCGGTTGCCACCAGGACCCCAGGCGATTGTAGGATAATCCAGGCCGATCTCCCCCTCAGGTGGAAAGATCGTCCGGCGGTCGGAGCCATCGCGGTCCATCACGCACAGGTCGTAGCCGCTGGTCGCGCTGACGTAGGGGCTGCGGGCGTGGCCGAAGGCAATGAGGTCTCCTTCCGGGGCATAGGTCGGCGCGGCCCACATCCCGGCCTCGCTGACCAATTCGGCGGTTATCGTGCCGTTAGCGGCCAATGCCCACACATCAAAGACCGGGCTATCCTCCGGCTCGCCGCCGGTCGGAGAGGGGCCGTGCAACGTGGTGGCGATGAACTGGCCCTCCGGCGACCAACTGACGGTCGGGGTCCAGACCCAGGGAGCATACGTGCGATAGGACGGAAAACGGAACAGCGGGGTTTGCTGGCCATTGGCGATGCGCACAGTGCCGACCTCGTCGGCGCGGGCATAGGCCAGGCTTTTGCCGTCCGGCGCCCAGGCGTACGTGGTGCCCCACCAGCCATAGGCGGCGCTTGGCGCGAGAATGCGGCTGCGGCCCACCAGACGGCCATCACGGGCACGCGGGGATGCGATCCACAGGTCGTTGTCCGCCTTCCAGCCCGGACTGCCCTCGGCGCGCACGCCGGTCGTATAAGCGATACGGCAGTTACTACCGTTGGGCGTGCCCTGGCACTCAGGCGCCCAATCGGCCCACAGCACACTCTCGATGCTCAACCGGACGGGCACGGCATCAGCGGTAGCGGTCTCGATCATCCAAAGAGTGTTGAGAGGGGCGGTTGCTTCGGTCTCGGTGGGGACACGGGTGAAGAGCAGATACGCGCCGTCGGGCGAGAGGGTGAAGACGCGACCATCCAGGTCTCCAGTGCTGGTCAGGCGCCGCTGATTGGGGCTGGTGGTCTGCATCACCCAGGCATTGCGGTTGGCCAGGTAGGCCACAGTGCCGGTGATGGGCACTGGCTCCAACTGTGCCTGCGCACCGATCAGGATGACCTCGGCGCGAGGCTCGCGAAGAGTAACTCGTCGCACCAGTTGTCGCTCGATCTCGACACCATCCTCGATCGTGATGCGATAGGTCAGTTCCTCGATCCCGGTGACACCGGCCTGCAGCAAGCGGGTCTCGCCGACCGGGATGGAGGCTTCACGGACGGTCTGGCGCTCGAAAGGGATCTCCCGCTGTTCGACCTCGGTGTGTGCCTCCACGCGGATCACGCGGATGGTCATCCCATCCTCGATGAATGTGGGCTCTACAGGCACCACACGATCGTCCATATCGAGCGCAACCCCGGCTTCCGCCAGCAAATCGCGCACGGTGAGCGCTTCGGTCGCCAGCATGTGCATCTGTCCATCGGCGACAAGCGTGACGGTGCGTGAACTATCCGGGACGCCGCACGCGGCTAGAAGCAGGAGCACCAGCAGGATAGCGAGTGGTTTACCCATTGCCGCCTTACGGCAACTGCTCCAGGATCGCCTGCACACCGGGCCTCTCAGAGGGATTGGAAGCAACATAGTGCCATACGATACGCCCGTCCGTATTGATGATGAACACCGCCGGCGTGGCGAGCCCATCACCATATAGGTTATAGACGTCGTAGGCGGCGCTTACCGCATGGTCGGGGTCCGCCAGCATGGGATAGGTGAACCCGGTGCGCTGGCACCAATCCGCCAACCCCTGAGGTGTGGCAACGGCTACGGCGACCACCTCTGCTCCAGCCTTCTGGAACTCACTGTACCGATCCTGCAACTCCACGAGTTGCGGGTCGGGCCGTCAGCCGCCTGCCTGGAAAAAGACCAGCACTACCGGCCCACGTGCCAACTGTTGCGTCAGTGTGAAGGTGCCGCCGTCGGCCCGTTGCAGTGTAAAATCAGGAGCAATCTGAAGAGCCGCCGCAGTCGGGACCGACGTTGCGGTTGCCGGCACCGGTGATGGCAGTGCAGTCGCCGTGGGGGCCGCCGCCACGGTGGGCATAGCAGTCGGCGGCTGGACAGGCGGCAACGACGTGGGAGCCGGAGTGACGCTACTGGTCTTCTGCGTCAGGGACGCCACGAGAAACGCTGCCGTGGCCACTATGACCAAGCCAATGCCCACAACGATCTCAAGAGGGAAATCCTTTCTTTCCATCTCGTATCCTCCACAGAGCGAGTATTTTGAAGCCTACCACGTCTCTGCCGACTTGTCAAATGGAACGGATAGGGCATAGCACAGAAGCCGCAAATGACAAGGGAGCGTTTGGGATGGTTCATAATGAGTTGCAGGCCTGTAGCATAGCCCCTTGCCGGCGGTGATTTTGGCGTCAGGGCAACCTCGCTCTTCGGCATGGCGAGAAGGTCGCAATTGTGATAGTTTTTGCCGGAGCAATATGAAGTTGCGACACTGATGGAAGCGTGGTATAATCAGCCCGCTTACAGCCCAGCCCTGATGGGGCGTAGCGCAAGTTCTGCGGTGAGGTATTGTCCAATGAACCTGGTCGAATCACTGGAACGCCAACTGGCGCCTAATCCCAACATTCCCGAATTGCGTCCCGGCGACACTGTCAACGTACACGCGCGCATTATCGAGGGTGACCGCGAACGGGTGCAGGTCTTTCGCGGCACCGTCATCCGCCTGCGCCGAGGTGTCGCCAATGCCAATTTCACCGTGCGGCGCATTGCTTCTCATGGCATCGGCGTCGAGCGCACCTTTCTGTTGCATTCGCCGCGCATCGAAAAAGTCGAGGTCGTGCGCCGCGCGCGCGCCCGTCGCGCGCAACTCTACTACATGCGCGGGCGTAGAGGCAAGACCGCCCGCCTCAAGGAAGACCGTAGCGAGCAACAGGCCGAATAGGCCATTTACATTGCCACCGACGAGCGGGCGTGGGGTGCGTACCCTACGCCGTTTTTTTGCGCCTGGAGCCTTGCATGACGTTTCCTCTCATTGGTATCACCAGCCGCGCGGAACAGGGCGCCTGCCCGTCTAACCCCTTCCTGTACGCCGTCGCTCAGAGTTACGTGCGGGCGGTAGAACTGTGTCAGGGCGCTCCTCTGATCATCCCTCCCCACCTTGAACAAGACCACCTGCGCGCCATCTTTGAACGCCTCGATGGGCTGCTGCTCTCCGGTGGCGGCGACATCGAGCCGACACTCTTTGGCGAGCAAACCAGCGGCCTCCTGTGGCAGGTGGACGGGCAGCGTGACCGGACAGAACTCGCGCTGGCCCGTTGGGCGCTGACCGAGAAATTGCCGCTCCTTGCAATCTGTCGAGGCATCCAGGTGCTCAACGTCGCCGCCGGAGGCACCCTGATTCAGGACATTCCCACCCAGGTACCCGGTGCTCTGGCGCACAATGCTGCCTTGCGCCCTCTTGAGCAGATCGCACATACCGTCGAAATAGCAACCGGCAGCCGGCTGGCCGGGTTGGTGGAGAGCGACGAGATGGCAGTGAATAGCGCCCATCACCAGGCGGTTAAGACTATAGGCGCGGGGCTGGTCGTCGTGGCCCGCGCTCCCGACGGCATCATCGAGGGGCTGGAAGCGTCCAACCATCCATTCTGTGTCGGCGTGCAGTGGCATCCCGAAGTGCTGGTCGAGGATCGCCCCGAAATGCGCCGCCTGTTCGAAGGGCTGATAGAATCCGCCCGAAACTGTTAGGAATGCGCATTCATCACCTGTCTATCGCCGTTCTGTTGATCCTGACCGCATGTACGGCTCCGTTAACGCCGAGCGCGACACCGCTACCCACGCCCACACTCACTCTCCCACCGACGCCCACCGGCACCTCAACCCCAACGCCAACCTCTACTCCGCAGCCCACTCTCACGCCGACGCGAACTCCCCGCCCCACGTCGTTCAGCAGCCCCCTGCGCACCCCCGTCCCCGAGATCCCCGGTTTGTCGGCAGCCGATCCGCCGCTGCGCCCATTCGATTATACCGTCGTCAACCCCTCCCCGCCGCGCCGGGTGCCCAACGCGCTCCGTACATTCTGGGTTGCCGATGCGCACGGGGAGCGGCGCCAGGTCACCGCCCGTCTCTGCGTGCAGACCGACCACGTCGCCATGTGGGTGCAAGAGGACGTGTGGCACGACGTGCGGAAGTTGGGGGCAGCGGCGGAATTCTTCGAGACGCAGATCTATTCGACCACCCGTGCTGTTTTCGGTTCCGAGTGGACGCCGGGAGTAGATAACGACCCACGCATCCAAATCTTGCACGTGGGCAACCTGGGCAGGGGAGTCATGGGATACACCTCGGCCGCCGACGAGTTCCCTCGCAGCGTTTACCCCTACTCGAACGAGGCCGAGTTGATCGTCGTCAGCCTCTCTACCGTCGAACTCGGCAGCCCGGCCTATTATGCCCTGCTGGCCCGCCAGTTCCAGCGCCTTGTCCAATGGTATCACGACCGCAACGAGGAACGCTGGCTGAAGGAAGGGCTGGCGGAACTGGCGGTGTGGGTGAACGACCTCGATCCAGGGAATGTGTGGCGGGCCTATCTGGAGAATCCCGACACGTCGTTGACGGTATGGGACGACAAGGCGGTGGCCGCCCATCGCGGCGCGGCCTTTCTTTTTGCCCTCTACTTCCACGAGCGTTTTGGCGACGCGGCCACCCGCGCCCTCACGGCAGAACCGCTCAACGGCGCTGGCGGCTTCGACGCGGTGATGACCGGGCTGGATAGCCGCCTCACATTCGAGGACCTGTTCGCCGGCTGGGTGACGGCCAACTACCTGGATGGCAAGCCAGGCGCTTCCCTCTATGGCTACACCACACTCGACCTGGAGCGGCCGGCGCTCGCTGCCGACTACCGGGCTTACCCGGCAACGTTGGCAGGCGCGGTCCGGCAGTTCGGCGCCGATTACATCCGGCTGCGCGGCAACACAGACTTGCAGGTGCATTTCACAGGGACGATGACCGTGCCCTTGCTGCCGGTCCGGCCCCATAGCGGGCAACATGTTTGGTGGTCGAATCGCGCCGACCAATCGCTCACTACACTCACCCGCGCTTTCGACCTCACCAGCGTCTCTACCGCCACGTTGACCTATTGGGCCTGGTACGATCTCGAGCCAGGCTATGATTATGTCATCGTGCAGGCCAGCGCCGATGGTGGCGCCACCTGGCAGACGCTCGCTACTCCCTCAGGCACAAATGATGACCCGCACGGCAATAACCCCGGCTGGGGCTACACCGGTCGGAGTGGCGATCCGGCGCGGTGGATCCAGGAGAGGATAGACCTCTCACCCTACGCCGGCAGGCGGGTGCTCGTGCGCTTCGCCTGTCTGACCGATGAGGCGACTACCAGCATGGGCTTTGTGCTCGACGACGTGGCCATCCCCGAGATCGGTTACGCAGACGATGCAGAGGACGGTGAGGGTGAGTGGGAGGCGGCAGGATTCCTGCGCAGCGCTACCTACGTAACCCAGCGTTACCTGGCCCTCCTGATCGGGTTGGGCGATGGCGGGGTCACGGTCGAACGGCTGCCGGTAGGGGAAGATCAGACGGCAGCGTGGACGGTGTCGCTGGCGAGCCGGGGCTGGCGCGAGGCGGTGCTCGTGCTCTCGGGGCTGGCCTCGTTCACGGCGGAGCCGGCGCGGTACCTGTTGGTGATCGAGTAAGCGAGATCGGGGGTATCTACTCAGCCTGCCTTCTAGTCTGTCATTGCGAGGGCGCATAGCCGGAGCCGCGAGCGGAGCGTGGCGGGCATCCGAAGCCATCTCCTATTCGTTGCAGAGACCATTCGGTATTTGGCGTGTAGCCGCCTGTCTGGACTGGGGGGAGTATGGCCTGCCAGCTGCTGGGCGATCCAGTCGCCCGGCTCAGCAGGCAAAAGCCCTGCGGGTTTGCACCCGGTTCAGCCGTGCGCTTCCAGCGCACGGCGGGGCCGCGCCGCAATGAATCACCGAATGCCCTCTTGCCGTGAGATGGCTTCGCCGCCGAAGGCTCGTTCGCAATGACAGGGTGAGTTTTGCGCTATTGCCCATAAACAGTTCTCTCTTCACCGAATAGTATCCCAACGTGGCCCGATTGGATAAGCATGTCAACAATCTCGTCTCCACTGCTGTATCCTGGGTCCCACTTTGAGAATCCTGTTCCACGGAATCCTATGATCTTGATCTCGGAGGCTACTGTGCTGCCCGATTGCCGCGCAGCGAACTCGGGGTCATAGGGCACCAGCGCACGGCTTGATAGGATGGCCTCTGTCCCAGGCACCCCACGCACGCGCGGCGCACCCGCCTCCACCCCCTCCGCCCCGCCCGGGCGCGGACGCATCCGCGGATTCCCATCCACGTCCGCGTCGAACCGGCTCAGCGCAGGCACGTCCGCCGCACGCCCCCACCTGTGTCGTGCGCCACGTCGCCGCCGTGACCCCAGGCCCCACGTCCGGCGCGATGTCCCGCGGGTTCAGCAGGTTCGCGCTCCACTCCTCCCCGCGCACCACGTTCAGCGCCGCCTGCGCCGCCCGCCCGCCGACGAACCCGGCCGGCGCCGTCTCGGCAATGCCCCACACTACCACGCCCCCGCCCGGCAGCAGCGGCATCACCAACGCTCATCCCGCGCTGCACCACACTGCCGATGGCCGCGCCCATAGCAATGGGCGCCGGCGCCGTGCCGCCGGTGACGACTACCGGATGGTCAAAGTGCTCCCGCCCACCCGACCGCAAAGAGTCGGGGGGGTCAATGTCTCAATTACTGCCAGTATACCCCGATTCGCTTCACGCTGTCAAACGACGGACAAAGCGAAGGGCGCGGAGTCTCAAAAAGGCCACTGCGCCCTATACACGCCTCGATGCAGCTTTAGTGCAGTTGCATTATGTGCACCTACCATCCACGTCTGCGTCGAACCGGCCCGGTGCAGGCACGTCCGCCGCACGCTACCGCCGGCACGCCTGGCAGCACCACTGCCCCCACATCCGCCGCCAGCGCCACCCAGTTCCAGACATCCCGCGGGTTCCGGTAGACCTCGTAGATGTCCCAGCCGATGCCGATGATGTCCCAGACTGTCTCCACCCAGTGGCCGCTGGGGTCGGTGTACCGCAGGGGGTTGTTGGTAATGTACGCATACCGGTTCAGGCTCTGCGGGTTGCCCGGCTCCGGGACGATGCTGTCGGCGCTGATGAAGCGCCCAAGGGCCGGGTGGTAGTAGCGGGCACGGTAGTCGTAGAGGCCCAGGGCCCCATCCCAGCGCTGGGCGATGAAGAAGCGGTCGGTGGGGAAGACCCCATGCGCGTCAACCTAAGGGCTGATTGCAGTCACCGCAATTTGTGTGCAGGTACTGAGGCGGGAGCGGCGTTTGTCCTTGAGGGCAAAACGCCGCCAACGGCGGAGCAGGTCTTCCAGGGTT
>DAOUBA010000168.1:0-4685 GCA_034432855.1 Anaerolineae bacterium
TCACCATCTATCACCTCGTCCGGCTGCCAGCTCAAGAGGCGCACGACGATCTGCGAACGGGAGTTGTAATAGCCGCGCGCCAGCCGGTTGCCGGCCGCATCGCGCACCTCGACCACATCGCCATCGCTCGGCTCACCCTCGACGCGCGCGATCGCGCCGGAAAAGATCCAGGGATGGTGCTGCAGGACCGGCCTGGTGCGATCCTTCTTGAGTATCACGATGCTACCCATTCTTGCTGTACCGGTTCACGCTTCCTCGTCTGCCGCCTCCACAATCTGCCGATGGGCGGCCACGTTCTCCAGAAAGGCGCGGTGCAGGCCCTCGTCCCCGATTCGGTCGGCCCGCTCCTGGAGCAGGTGGTAGGCCGTGGCGAGCACCTCGTGCGCACGGGGATCTCCGGCGGCAGAGAGGACGCGGTAGCACGTCAGGTAGACCCTCAGAGGCTCGTCTGCGCCGTCCACAGTATGGGCCTCCAGGTGGGCGAGGACCTCTGCGACGTGAGCCTGCGCCTGGGCCACGTCGCCTTGCGCCAGGGCGACGCGGGCCAGCCCCGCCAGCGGCTCCATCGCCAGGTTGGCCTGTCCCAACTCCCGCTGCAAGGTGAGGGCCTGCCGGTAGATTTCGGCGGCCTCGGCCAGACGCCCCAGTCCGGCCAGTGCGTGGCCCAGGCGGGTCAACACATATCCCTCGACGCGGCGATTGCCGATCTCCCGGGCGATACGCAGGGCCTGCAGACAACGCTCGCGGGCCATCTCATCGTCGCCCAAGTGGTGGGCGAGAAGGCCCAGGCAGGCCAGTGTCAGGCTCTCGCTCTGCCGGTCGCCGATCTCGCGGTAGATACGCAGGGATTGTTCGTAGTGGATTCTCGCCCCGGCATAGTCGCCCTGCTGGTCGAGGGCGTAGCCGAGGTTGATGAGCGCGACGCCCTCGGTACGCCGGCTGCCGAGTTCGCGGCCGATCTGCAAGGCTCGTTCGTAGTACGCGCCGGCCTCGGCGTAATCGCCCTGTTGCGTACAGGCCAGGCCGAGGTTGCTCAGGGCGATCGCCTCGCAATGTCGCTCGCCGATCTCGCGGCAGAGGGCGAGAGTTTGCTCGTAGTAGGTTCTGGCCTCGGTATAGTTGTGGCAGACCTGGGCGATGACGCCGATTTGGCGAAGTGCCGCGCTCTCTCCCTGCCGATCGCCGATCTCGCGGTAGATGCTCAACGCACGCCGGAAATAATCGCCGGATGCACCATAGTCGCCCAGATGCCAGCAGACCCAACCGAGGTTGAACAGCGCGCCGGCTTCCACCCGGCGTGACCGGGTAGCCCGTGCCAGGTCAAGGGCCCGTTCCAGTTGGGAATGGGCTGCCGCATAGTTCCCCAGATTCCACAGGGCGATGCCCCACTGCGCGCGGGCCGCGGCCTCAATGTCTGCGGCAGGATCGGCCCGCGCCCCGTCAACGGCAGACCCGGCGGCCTGGGCAGCCTGCTCATACCGGGCGCACCGGTTCAGGAAGCGCGCCTGTTCGACGAGCAACCGGCTCATGATGAGGGACGCCGTTCCCGGCGGCGACTTGCTCTCGGCGAGCGTGCGCACGTGCTCTGCGGCCATCCCGAAGAGCATCGCTGCTTCCTGGAAAGGGCCGGCGAGGGTGTAAAACCGCGACAGGCCATCCATACTCCGTCCGATCTCTTCCAGCCGCGCCTGCGTCGCTGCCCGGTGCCACGCCGCGTGGACGTTCCCCATCTCTTCCTTGATCGCAGCGACGGCCTGGGCTGCATCCGCGCCGACGAGGACGGCTTCTTGCTGTTGCAGGAGCGTGGCGTAGTAGGCGCAGTGTCGGTCGCGTATCTCGTCCGCGGTGAGGGTGGCGGCCAATTTCTCCCCCGCGTACTGGCGCAGCAGTTCGTGCATCTCGTAGCGGCCCGACGGCGTCCGGCGCAGCAGCGATTTGTCGGCCAGAGACCGGAGGATGGCCGGGGTGGCGGCGGCGACCTCGCCCGCCGCCGCCGATGAAAACCCGCGAAAGACGGAGAGGCGCATCAGAACCTGCCGTTCCGGCGGGGTCAACAGGCGCCAGGAGTGCTCAAAGGCCGCGCGCACGCTCCGGTGGCGGTCGGGCAGGTCCCGCAAAGGGGCGGCCAGGAAGCCCAGATCGCGCTCGATCTCCTCGGCAATCTCCTCACAGGTGTGCGTCGTCGTCCAGGCGGCGGCCAGTTCCACGGCCAACGGCATCCCCTCCACCAGCCGGCAGATGCGCGCGACGGCGGTGGCGTTGCGCGGGGAGAGGGCAAAATGCTGGCTCACCTGATGGGCGGTCTGTCGGAACAAGCACACGGCGCCATAGTTCGCCGGATCCGCGTCCTTGTCGTGCTGGGGATAGGGGAGCCCTTCCACCTCGTAGCACCATTCCCAGCGCAGGTTCAGGCGTTCCCGCGAGGTGACGAGCAGTTTCACCTCCGGGGCGCCCTGGAGGATTTCTGCCAGCAGCGCCGTCCCTTCCAGTAGATGCTCGAAACTGTCCAGTACCAGCAGCATCTCTTTCTCGCGCAGGTAATCAAGGAGTTGTTGCCGGGGGTCGGATGGGCCGGAAAAGGGGAATTGGAGCGCCGCGGCGATGGCCGAGGCGAGGAATTCGGGTGAGCTCACGCCGGTGAGGGGAACGAAGTAGACGCCTTCCAGGAACGCGCCGATTTTGTCCGCAGCCGCTTGGAGCGCCAATCGCGTCTTGCCGATCCCGCCTGGGCCGACGAGGGTGACCAGGCGGCAATCGGGGTCATCCAGCAGACGGGTGATCTCGGCCAGTTCCGCCTCGCGCCCCACGAAGGGGGTCGGCTGCGGCGGCAGATGATGACGGCGCGTGGAGATGGCGGCGCGGATACGCTCATAGAGCGCCGTGGTCTCTGCCGTCGGCTCGGTGCCCAGTTCGTCGGCCAGGATGCGGCAGCAGGCCCGGTACTGGGCCAGCGCCGCCTCCGGCTGGCCGCTGCGCGCCAGCAAGCGCATCACCCGGCGGTGCGTTCCTTCGTGCCAGGGCTCCAGGGCGAGCAATCGCTGCGCAAAGCGCAACGCCTGCTCGTATTCCCCGTGACGCTCATGATGGGCGACCAGTTTCTCCTGTACCCGGGCAGTCTGTTGTCGCCAGTGCTCCCGTTCGCCCACCAGCCAGACCTCGAATTCGGGGCAATCGTCCAGATACAGCCCTTCCAGGAACTCGCCGCGGTACAACTCCACGGCAGCGGCCAGTGACGCGGCGTTGCCCTGTGCCTCCAGTGCGTTGAAGGCATCCAGGTCCAGCCGGTAGGGAGCGATGCGTTGGAAACGGACGGTATGGGAATCGGCCTCCAGGCAGCCGGGGAGAAGGGTGGAGACCCTGTTGAGCACCCAACTGAGATTGGCGCGTCCGCGGGCCTCGGCAAGTTCCCCCCAGAACAGGTCTACCAGTTGCTCGCGGGGGACGGGACGGGCCTGCACGGCCAGGTAGCCCAGGAGCGCCAGCGCCTTGCGCGAGCGAAAGCCGCATATCGGCTTTCCACCGCGCTCTATCCGCACCGCTCCCAGAAACTGTAAGAAGACCTCTTCCATCTTTCCAAAATCGTCAGAGTTGCCAAAGGGTGGGGAGTACCATGTACAGGTAGAGTGTGAGGTGCCGGGCAGACGTGTCGGAGAGGGGCAACGAACGTACAAGTCATATAATACAAACTATAACAGAAGTCGCCTCTTATGGCAAATCCGGGTCCGGGCAGATAAGGGCCTAGGCATTGTCCGGGAACGCCCGGAAAATGTGGCCCTACGGGCAGTTGGCAAACCGATCGGCCACACCGCCGGTTCACGGCGGCGCTGGACCTCACCCATCCCCACCCCAGCCCTCCCCTTCCCTCTCCGCAACGGAGAGGGAAGGGGAGGGTGAGGGAGGGGTTAGAAGAGGTCGAACCCCGCCAGCACCGGCTCTTTCAGGCCGGTGCGGCCAAGAGCAAAATCTTCGGTTACATTGTCACTTCGTAACTGCTCAGCCCGATGGGGCAACGCAGGGCTGAAGGAAAGATGGATACAACGGCCTGCCGTCCAAAGCCATCTCTAGCGCTTCGAGCACGCGCTGTCCATTCTTCCGCGCCGTGGAGGTGTAACTGCGAATCTGGCAAAAGGTCTGCGCACCTTTCTGGGTGCGAAAGCACCCTGACACCTTCTGTTTCAACTTGACCATCCGCAGGTCGCGTTCGGCCAGGTTGTTGTCGAACGGCACCTTAAAATCGTACATAAACGCCAGCACTTCTTGCTTGTGACGCTGCAGACGGTCCAGCAGGTTCTTGGCCTTGCTTTGTTTCTTCCGCCCACGCCTGCTCACCGGGGGGTCGGGCGGTGGCGGATTGGCCGCCAGCCCTTGTGCGATCAGCTGCTCGTAGCGTGCTTCAAAATCGGCCCGTTGGTGCTCGCTCAAGGTGACTTGCCCCTGCTGTTTCGCTTCCTCCACCGCCTCCTTGATCTCGACCAACAACGCGCGCATCTTCCCGGCCCATGCTTGCTCGTATTGCTCCTCGAGGAAGATCAACTCCCGCAGATGGTGGGCATTACACCGCACGTGTTCCACATCGGGGTACTGATCGTAGGAGCGGTAGCCGTCGTGGACCACCTTCCCCTTGCGCCGCGGCAGGATGCCGATCTCGTCCAACGCCTCCCGGCCGCGCTTGGGGTGTACTGCCA
>DAOUBA010000169.1:0-2959 GCA_034432855.1 Anaerolineae bacterium
GCCCGCGCCGTCGGCGGCCATCATGGCGCATGGCCCACACCCGACGAAGAGCAGGCCGTCAAAAGCGACGAGCGCGGCGGCGACGAATGGGACGCTGTTCGGCGCGAGTTGCTCCGTGCGTTGCAGGACGTACTGCAGCCGCCGACCCTTACTGCCTGGCCCCTGTCCGGCGCTGCCGACAACAACGCCTTCCTGACCTGGTTCTCCGGCCTGGTGAGCGTGGCCGACTGGCTCGGCTCGATGGAGGAGCACTTCCCCTACGCCGAAGCCCCATTGGAGCCGGCGCAGTACGCGCGGCAGGCCGCCGCGCAGGCGCAAACGGCCCTGCAATCCCTCCACTGGACCGATTGGCAGCCGCCTACAAATGCCTTGTCCTTCGCCGAGTTGTTCCCCTTCCAACCCAGCCCGATGCAGCAAGCCGTGATTGACCTGGCCGTCAGGCTCGACCGGCCCGCCCTGGTGTTGATCGAAGCGCCGACCGGTTCTGGCAAGACCGAGGCCGCGCTCTACCTGGCCGATACGTGGGCGCGTGCCTTGCAGCAGCGCGGTATGTACGTGGCCATGCCGACCATGGCCACCAGCAACCAGATGTGGAAGCGTGTGGCCGAGTTCCTGCACCAACGCTACCCGCAATCAGACCTGTCGCCGTTACTGGTCCATAGCCAGGCGCGCTGGATCGAGCCGCCGCCGGAGGCCAGGCTCCAAGAAGAGTCGGAGGAATCCGTTGCGGCTACGCTCTCCTGGTTCCTGCCGCGCAAACGTAGCCTCTTGGCCCCCTGCGCCGTTGGGACGGTGGATCAGGCGTTGATGTGTGTACTCCAGGCGCGACACTTTTTCGTGCGGCTCTTTGGCTTGAGCGACAAGACGGTCATCTTTGACGAAATCCACGCCTACGATACCTACATGTCCACGCTCTTCCAACGCTTGCTCGCCTGGTTGCGCGCGATGGACGCTTCGGTCGTGTTGCTTTCGGCCACGCTGCCGGCACAGACGCGCCGCGAGTTGCTGGAAGCATACGCCGGACGTTCGCTAGACCTGCCGCCGGTCGAATATCCGGCCATCACCTGGGCCACTGCCGAGGACGCCGGCGTTGTGCCGCTCCCCAAGCCGGAGGATCGGTCCGTAGCGCTGGGATGGTTGAAACGTGATCCCGCGGCCGTGGTGAACGCCCTGCGTACGGACCTGCGCGAGGGGGGCTGCGCCGCCGTGATATGCAACACGATCGCTCGCGCCCAGGAAATCTACTGTGCGCTGAGAGAGGCGCACCTGGTTCCAGACGACATGCTGACCCTATTTCATGCCCGATATCCGTTTGCATGGCGCGACGAGATCGAGAAGGAGGTGCTGGCACGCTTCGGCAAAAACGGGGCGCGTCCGGAGCGGGCCATCGTCGTGGCCACACAGGTCATCGAGCAGAGCCTGGACCTGGATTTCGACGTGATGGTGAGCGACCTGGCCCCGGTAGACCTGATCGTGCAGCGCGCCGGACGACTGCACCGCCATCCCGGCAGGAGACGCCCGGACCCGCTCGCCGCGCCGCGCCTGTACCTGGCGGTGGATGTTGACGAGAATGACGCGCCCGGTTTCGGCCGGGACGTTTACGTCTACACACCGTACTTACTGCTACGCTCTTACCTGGTGCTGCGCGAGCGCGATGCCTTGACGCTACCTGGGGAGGTGGCCGCGCTGATCGAGGCCGGGTATGGAGATGAGCCGTTGCCCAACACACCGCCTGCGCTGGCGGCTGCGCTGGATGCGGCGCGGCAAAAGATGCAACAGACGGAGGATAAAGAGGAATACGAGGCGCGCAGACGGCTGGTGGGCAAGCCGACTTTTGATGGGTTGTTGACCGAGATGCGCGCCGGTCTGGAGGAGGACGCCCCCGACGTTCACGCCGCGTTCCAGGCGCTCACCCGCCTGGGGCCGCCCACCATCTCTCTGGTTTGCCTGCACAAGACTCCCGCCGGGCTGAACACCGAGCCGGATGGCAGCGGCGCGTCTGTTGACCTGGCTTGCAAGCCCGACGCGGAGACGACCAGAGCGTTAGCGCGCGCGACGGTCGGCGTGAGTAACCGCGAACTGGTGAAACTTTTGCTGGCGCAGGAGCCGCCCGCCGCCTGGCGCGCACACCCCTTGTTGCGCGATCATCGGATAGCAGTTTTTACGAATGGAGTGTATACTTTTGGCGGTCATACATTGCACCTGAGCCGTGAACTGGGATTGCAGGTTGATGCAGAGCGCCGCGCCGAACAGAAGGATGCAACTCAGCGGTAGGTATCTTCGCGGCGGCGCCTGACGGCTACGATGGTGACGAGATGTTGGGGATCGTTGATGTGGTAGATCACGCGCCAGTTGCCGACCCGGATGCGCCAGCCTTCTATGCCGCGCAGTTTACGGCATCCCGGCGGGCGCGGATCATCCTCGAGTTTCAGCAGCGCAGCGGCCACGCGGCTGAAATCCGGTTCGGGGACGCGATCCAACTCGCGCTGCACACGGCGGTCGAGGAACTCAACCTTGTAGCGAGGCATCGGCAGGGGGGCGTTGGCGGAGATAGTCGCGCAAGGAGAGGCGCGCACCGTCGGTCTGCGGAACAGCCGCCAGGGTCAGGCGGGCCTGCAGGTCTTCATCCTGGCTGTCTTCTTCGTCGTCGAGCAGGTCGAGATAGTGCTCGTATTCTTCGAGCGTCAGCAGCACCGCGACGGGGCGGCTCTGGGTATCCACCACGTACCGCGCGCCCGGTTCGCGCAATGTTCTAGAGATTGTCTCAGGTGTGATATCGTTCATAGTGCACTTAGTATACCACAGCCTGAGCGCGATAGCAATTTACGAAAGGAGCCGCGATGACACTATCCTTCAATCTGATAGACGCCCCCTGGATTCCCTGTATGGATGCCGCCGGACGCGCGGGGGAACTGGGCCTGCGCGAAACATTGACGCGGGCGCATGAACTGCGCGAGAT
>DAOUBA010000170.1:0-4911 GCA_034432855.1 Anaerolineae bacterium
CAACGTTATTCGCCCGCTTTGTTTCTGTGCTACTCTCCTCGCCCCGCCGCCGAGCCGCCTCTCCTGATTCCGGCGCGTCCCAGGCCTGGCGGCGCCATCGCGCCGGCCCTACCCTCAGCCCCCGCGTCGGCCCAGCACACCGTGCCCACCCTCCACCCTACCGGGCTTTGCCAGGGGTTCCCGTCGCAAGCGGGGCGGGGAACTGTGCATAGTATACCATATCTGTTTAACTTTGTCAAGAGGTAAACAGATTGTTGCGCAAAAAAAGCCACCGAACCCGGATTCGGTGGCTTGGCTGATAACTATCTCAAGATAGATTATGAGGTGGCAAGTACTCAGGGGTGAAAGTCCTGCGTCCACGCCGGACGTTGCGGACCTGTGCGACTTTAGCCGCATATGCGATATCTGCTTCGTTAACCAATGTCACGCGCTTCCGTCCTTTGTATGTCTGTTGCAATACTCGCACTATCCCATCTTTAATCCAATTATACAGCGTGACTGAACCAACGTGATACTTCACTCTGGCTTGGTAAAGTGTGATAGGAACTTGGTCCAAGTGTGCTACCTGTCGCCACAGTATCTCGCGCTGTTCAACGGCTTCCAAGCTCTTTTCGTCCATCGCTATTCTCCCGTCAATTCTGACCGCTCTAATCTTACCAGATTCCACCATCTGTGTCAACGCTTCGCGGTCAATGCGGTAGCGGCGGACGGCCTCGTCCAGCGGGATGTAGGTTGGTAATTCCATTGCCCCACCTCCTGGCTCAATAGATCGGACAGGCTGGGGCGGTAGGATTCGAACCTACGGTACACGGATCCAAAGTCCGTTGCCTTACCACTTGGCCACGCCCCAGCAATCTGAGAGTAACTGATGAGCGCCTCATGAGCGATTCATGAGCCACTTACGAGCGATTTTAAATGCCATTCTACCACACCCAATGTCAAATGGCAAACAACACGGGCAGCGGGTGCATTTCAGTTTGGGAGCAAGTTCTGCTATTGTCCACGCCCAGCAGCCCGAACGCCCACCGAAACCGGTATCAGTTCATCCAGCCGGTTCAGCACGTAATCGGGTTGGATGGGGGACACGGCCAGCAGTTCGGGCGTGGTGACACCGGTGAGGACGACCGCCGTCGCCATCCCGGCTTCCCGGCCCATACGCACGTCTGTCTCCAGCCGGTCGCCGGCGATGAGGCACTCGGAGGCCGGCAGGCCCAACCGGTCGAGGATGGCGCGGGCGGTGATCGGCGAGGGCTTGCCGACGACGACTTCGACCTGCTTGCCGGTGCAGCCTTCGATCGCGCCGATGATCGCCGCCGTGTCGGGCAGACCGCCGCCGGGGACGGGGCAGTAGTGGTCGGCGTTGGTGGCGATGAAACGGGCGCCAGCGCGGATGGCGTCGAAGGCGATCTGCAGTTTGCGGTAGTCGAAGGTGCGGTCGAAGGAGGCGACGACGAACGCGATCTCGTCGTGACGCTCGCTCAGGCGAAATCCTGCCGCGCGCAGTTCATCCAGCAGCGGCTGTTCGCCGACGACGAAGAGCGTCGCGCCAGCAGCCTCCCGTTCCAGCCAGCGGGCCAGCACCCACGAGGAATTGATGACCTCATCAGGGGCAGTGGGGATACCCAGGCGCGTCAACTTGGCCGCGTAATCGGCGCGCGTCTCCAGCGGCTTGTTGCTGAGGAAGAGAATGCGGGAACCGGCAGCACGCAGTGCCTCGACGGCGCGCCGGGCGCCTGGCAGGAGCGCATCGCCCAGATAGACCGTGCCGTCCAGGTCGAGGACATAGCCGGGAAAGATGCGGGAAGGAAGCATATATCACTCTACGGCTTGATCCAATGGGCTGCCAGGCCAATCAGGTAACAATCCATCAGGACAACAAACATCATCAAGGTGATGAGTATGGCGTTCGCCATTCTGGTCGCCGGTTGCTTCTGTGTAGGGCGCGTGCAAGCGCCGACAATTCCTGCTCCCAACGGCAGCAGCGAGAGCAGGCCGGGGACATTCCAGTCCAGCGGGTCTGTCCGCGAGCATAGCCAAGCCATGCTGAAGAAGTAACAAGTCGCCAGGAAATATAACACCACTATAGCCGTGAACGCAGAACGTCGTCCCCATCGCACAATGGCCGTCCTCTTGCCGCCCAGGCGGTCGGCTTCCTCATCCGGTATTTCGACGCTCAGGATGAACGCCAAGCCGTACAAGGGCAATGGCAGCGCAAGAAGCCACCATTGCCGATCCAGGTAGCCGCGCGCGACAAGGTAACCCATCTCAGGAGCGAGCAGGCCGGCGGTGACAGTGGTCGCCAATTCCCCAAGGCCGCGATAAGCGAGTCTCAAAGGGGGCGCGGAGTAGAACCAGCCGAGCAGGTTGCCGAATAGGACATAACCCAGGAACCAGAGCGGAGCCGAATAGGCGACCGCGAACAGAATGCCCATCGTCAGCGAGCATCCAATCAACGTCAGCGCAATCCACTTGGCAAGCCTTCTCAGTTCCGGGTGATTCACGAGGACGCCGCTTCCTCCACTGAATAGCGCAGGGGCGCCAAACCGATCTGCCGCTACGTCGAAATAGTCGTTGCTGTAGGAGACGGAGAGATGGCCTGGGAAAAAGACCAGGTAGCCCAGGAGCAATCGTGGCAAGGAGAAAGGCGCACCCAGCAGGGTGGCCCAAGAAGCGCCGAGCGTGAAAAGAGCCAGTCCGGCGAATAGGAAGTGGAGCCGCGCTAGGCGTATCAGTGTAGCCATACGATATATTTTACCACCTGCGCAGCCCCCGGCAAGGGAATCCGATACTGGCAGGATAGGTCATTCTCGATACTAAACCACGGCAGCAGGCGTCTCTGACACTGATCTCGCTCACGCGCCTGTATCGAGCACGAGCGGCAGGTACAACCGCAGACACGGTGTGAGTATCACGTTCTGTACGACGACCGTGTCGGTCACAATCTGGACATCGGCAACGGTCGCGGGGCAATAGCCGGGCGACGTTGCAGTGAGTACGTAACTGTCCACAGGCAGTGACAGCCAATAGACACCAACAGCGTTTGTCGAAACGGTGAAAGTATAGCGATAAACGGGTGCAGGAATGAGTATGGTCGCGGAAAGGGCTTGCCCTGTATCTCCCGCCTGCACCGTCCCAGAGAGAATGCCCATCCCCGGGATCACGCGGCCCAGATGCGCCATCGTGGCAATGGCGGCGCGGGTGAAATCGGCGTAATAGTCCAGATCGAGCGTGGAAAGCGTATCGGTTACCCTGTGGTAGGCCGGCGTATGATCGTCCCAATCCTCGATGGCCAGAATGGCCGGATAGCCTTGTTGGAGGAAACTCCACTGGTCGCTGTACTGGATAGGGAAACCATCAGAGATGGCCTGGCGATCCGGCTTCAGATTCAGGCCATAGGCGCCGATCACATCCGAAAAGAGACGGGTCAGTTCCAACGAATCGGTCACGCCGCTCCGTCCCCACAGGTCAACAATGGGGTGGGCATCGGAGTTGTAGGCGATCATATCCAGATTGACCACGCCGCGAATGTCCTCGCCCCGCGCCCTGCACGCAGCGGCGTAAGCGGCGCTGCCGCGCAAACCCTGCTCCTCGCCGGTGAACAGCAGGAAGCGCGTGGTATAGGCAAGGCGGTAGGGGGCCAATAGCCGCGCCGCCAGGAGAACAGCGACAGAACCAGAGCCGTTGTCATCTGCACCAGGGGCCGTTTCGCCTGGAGGCATATCGTCCAGATGGGCCGTGAGGAGATAGAGCGCGTTCGCGTCCACCACGCCCGGCTTTTCTGCCACCACGTTGCGCCAATGGTTGCCATTCCAGATGTAATCGTGGTACGTCACTGCCAATCCCAGGCCGGCGAACTGCTCGTAGGCGTAGCGCGTCGCCGTCGAGATCGCTGCGGTCTGGTACGAATGACGCGTGGTGATGGTGTAGAGCGCGCCAGCCACGGTGACGGGCCGCTCGCCGGTCAGCCCGGCCAGTTCGTAGGCCAGTGTTGGGGTAGTGACCTGGGCGATGATCGTGGCGACTGCCGGATCGAAGGCAATGGTCGCGGACGGATTGGCCTGGTTTGCCGAGATCCCGCCAACCACAAGCAGTAGGGCCAGGCACGCCAGCAATACGGGCAGGAGCACTCGTAGCAGGTGAGAGGATGACCCATATTTACCACGAAGGACACAAAGTACACGAAGGGTTTCGCAGGGCAAAGTCACAAGCCTTTCATTGGGCATTTCAGTTCTCTCCTCCCGACCTGGATTGCTCCGAATCTTTGCCTTCAACCTTTGTGCCCTTCGTGTCCTTGGTGGTAGGAAGGCTGATCGAATACTTCTCCCTTCAGGAAGCGCACCACCGTCTCGTTGAACCGCTCCGGCTGCGCCTGTTGCACCATATGTCCGGCACGGGGGATGACGCTCAACCCGGCGCCGGTGTCGGCGGCCAGGCGGGGAGCGTAGTCGCCGGTTGCAATCCAGACGTCCCGCTCACCCCAGATCAGGTGCAGTGGCGTGGGAATTTCGCAGTAGCAACGCGCAGTCGCATAAAAGGCGCTGTTCCAATAGTCGCGCAACAGTCCGACACAGGCGTAGAGATATTCGGGACGCTCGAAGGCCGCCTGGTACTGCGCAAGCACCGTGGGGTCAGGAGTGTCGTGTCGCCGTATTGTGAAACGAGCACCGGCTTCGCCAGCCAGGGCCCCGCCAGGCGGCGGCTCAGCGCGCTGAACGGCGCCCAGCGGAAAAGGAAGACGAAGGGGCGAAAGGGAGCGTGGTAACAAGTGGGCGCGACCAGCACGACACGAAGCAGACGCCGGGGATGATGTACCGCCAGGTACAGGCCGATCCCGCCGCCCATCGAGTGGCCGATCACGTGCGTCTGCTCGATCTCCAGCGCGTCCAGCACGCCCACGGCCAGTTCGGTCAG